>JANTGA010000013.1 GCA_024763175.1 Sulfurovum sp. | reverse complement strand
TATTGGATTTTATAGTTTTAGAGGAAAAAAGTTATTATTTGGAAGATGAAGTGGGGTTTTTAGGGGTGAGATTGGGTGAGTTTTTTCACAGTCTCAGGAGCTTGGGAGCGAGAAATAGTTGATCTCGAAGATACTCAGGAGTAAATATTCAACGCCTGACTGACCCCAATAAGGAAAAAAGATGTGGATGATTGTAATAGTATCTATTGTGGCAGGAATCCTTTCGATGCTGCTGGTGCCGTGGCTGATCATACAAGTGCCGGCAGACTATTTCTCCTATCCTGATCGCCGAGAACATTTGTGGAGTGAGCAGCATCCCGTCGTGCGAATGGCTGCGATAGGATTGAAAAATGTGATCGGATATATTCTGATAGCTGCGGGTATAGCAATGCTCGTATTGCCGGGGCAGGGATTGCTGACGATATTCGTCGGTTTTCTTTTGATCGATTTTCCCTATAAATTCAAAACAGAGCGATGGTTGATAGGGAGGACCGCCATTTTCAAGGCAGCCAATTGGATTCGGGCCAAAGCGGGTAAGAGCCCTTTGAAGAAATAATACCAAATCCGATTTAAACATATACCATTAGCGTATAGATTTTGAATTTGAATTGGTATAATACAAAGTAGCCAAGAGGAGGGATAGAGCAATGCAAATTATCAAAAAATACTGGATAGGATTATTGGCCGCGGTGCTCATCGCTATCGCCGCGGTGCTGATCTATCACAAGCTGCACCCCAAAGTTCTGCCCGAAAATCTGGTGGAGGGAACCGGGCGGATCGATGGAGACCTGACCAACCTCAATACCAAATATCCCGGCCGTGTTGAGAAAATAGCGGTGGATGACGGTGTGGTTGTCAAAAAAGGAATGGTTGTCGCCATACTCGGAAGTAAAGAGTATCAAGCGCATAAAGCGCAGATAGAGGCACAGATCAGCGCGCAGAAAAAAACGCTCGAAGCCAAAAAGATCGAACTGGAGATCGCCAGGACAACTATTCCCGCCAAGCTCAAAAAAGCACAGGAGCAGTTGAAATCGACGCAGACAAAGCTGAAAGTGCTCGAAGAGAATATCAAGGCGCAGCAGAATGTATTGGAGCAGGCGAAGAGGGACCATAAACGTTCTCTCTTTCTCTACAAAAGCAAAGCGATCGATTCTCATGCTTTCGAACTCTCCAGACTCAAAGTCGATACGGAGCAGGACAAGTACGATGCACTCTTGCTGCAGCGTGATGAGATCAAAGCCGCGATCGCCGTTGCCGAAAGTGGCGTAGAGGAGGCGAAAGCTTCTCAGAAGCAGCTTGTTTCCAAGCAAAGTGCTATCGAGGCACTGGAGGAGAGTGTCAAGGCACTGGAAGCCTCGAAGGCACAGGTCGGATCTATCATTGCAGAGATGACGCTTCGCTCACCCATAGACGGCTTTACCGTCGAAAAGGTTGCCAACGAGGGAGAGGTAGTCGGTACTGGGATGCCGGTAGCAACACTGATCGATCCCCATTCACTCTATCTGAAGATCTTTGTCGATACGATGCAAAACGGCAGGATCAAGGTGGGTGACAAGGCAGTGATCTTCCTCGATGCCTACTCTGACAGACCCATCCCGGCCAAAGTGGTCAATGTGGCCCAACAGGCAGAGTTCACACCCAAAGAGGTGAGCGTACGATCCGACAGGATACAGCGGGTTTTTGCTGTGCACCTCAAGCCTCTGAAGGTTGATCCGTTACTGAAACTGGGCATTCCTGCCATAGGGGTCATCTCTATAGATGGCAAAGGATTGCCTTCATCCCTGAATGAGATACCGGTCTTATGAAAAATATCGACAAAAATGTCGTGATGTTGGGGTGGGTCAGTTTCTTTACCGATATGGCATCCGCCATGATCAATCCCATCCTGCCTATTTTTGTCGTGGTCGTACTGCATCAGGGGATGGACAAACTGGGGATCATCGTCGCCATCGCCACCTTTGTCTCCTATGCGCTTCGTCTGGTTTCGGGCTATATTTCCGACCGCTACGGCATTGTCAAGCCGCTGGTCGTCGGAGGCTATGCGCTCTCGGCGTTGAGCAAGCCGCTGATAGGGTTCACCCATGGCTACAAAAGCGTCTCGGCACTGAAAGCGCTTGAGCGTCTTGGCAAAGGGCTGCGTTCGGCTCCCAAAGACTTGATGATCTCAAGCTACAGCAAAGCCCATGCTTCGGGCAAGACCTTCGGATTTCACAAGACGATGGATATTGCTGGGGAGCTGAGCGGTACAGTGATACTCTTTTCTGCTCTTCTCTATTTTGGAGAGAGTGAAACGGTGATGCGAACCATCTTCTATGCTACACTGGTACCGGGGCTGATCGGAGTACTTCTGGTCGCTTTTCTTGTCAAAGATATCGCCCATCAGCCTCCAGAATCCCATATAGCATTCCAACTGACAGTCAAAGACAAGAGAAGTATCGCTTCGCTTTTTTTCTATTTTGGTTTTATCTTTTTCTTCCTGAATGAAGCTTTTTTTACTATGCAGGCCAAAGAGGTGGGAGTATCCATTGCACTGATTCCTCTGCTCTTTGTCGTTTCCAGCGGTGTACAGACAGTGGTGAGCTATCCGACCGGTCTGCTGATAGACAGGTATGGTGTACGCAAAGTACTTATATTTGCCTACAGCAGCGGGGTCGCCTCACTCGCGCTACTGATGATGCAGGAAGCATTGTATAGCTGGATAGCTTACGGATTTTTAGGACTCTTTACAGTTGCATCACTCAATGCCAACCGTGCCTTCATTTCACAAACTGCTGATAACCGCGGTTCGGTCTATGGTGTCTTTTATGCCGGTATAGCACTTTTCGGGGCGCTTGGAGCATATGTCAGCGGAGTGATCTGGGAGTTACTGGGCATGCCAACTGCACTACTTGTTTCACTTTCAGGTGCAGTGCTGCTGCTTTTTGCTTTTCTCTTTCTGGGAGAGCAGTGATGTCTGACCTCAAAGTCAACAAAGTAACAGTTTCTTACAAAAAACAGACTGGAATCAAGGAGGCTTCACTCCAAGCCCAAAGCGGGGAAATCATCGGCTTCATCGGCGCGGACGGCGCAGGAAAGAGCTCACTGATGCATGCGATTGCGGGAGTGATCCGCTTCGAGGGGGAGATCAGTTATTTCGGGCACAATTATCATTCGCCCAGGGAGGCGGAGAAGATCAAGCCACACACAGGTCTGATGCCCCAGGGGATCGGTCTGGTACTCTATGAGACGCTTACGGTAGCCGAGCATCTCTCATTTTTTGCCAATATCCGCGGCCTCCGACAGGATGCCGCGTTCAGGGCTTATCAGGAGAAGCTGCTGCATATGGCGGGTCTTTCGGATTTTACCGATCGTCAGGCAGGCAAACTCAGTGGCGGAATGATGCAGAAGCTCTCGCTCATCTGTACCCTGCTGCACCGACCCAAACTGCTGATACTCGATGAGCCCACTACCGGGGTCGATCCGCTCAGCCGTCTGGAGCTCTGGGAGATCCTCGACACGATCCGCAAAGAAGAAGGGACGATCATAGTGGTCAGTACAGCCTATATGCAGGAGGCAGCCAAGATGGACCGGGTACTGCTTTTTGATGGAGGGGAGATCATTGCCAGGGGAACGGTTCCTGAGCTCACAGAATCAGTCAGAGCCTATACGTTTGAAGCGGGAGCATGTCCCGAAAAAGAAGATGTAGAGAGTGACTGCTTCACCTTCGACAGGCGAAGCTACAGTCTCGATCCTCTGTCTGTTCCCCGTGCCGAACCGACGCTTGAAGCCCTCTTTTTCGTCAATGCACTCAGGACAAAGCGTGCCATACCGAAGATAGAGATCGATGCGCGCGAAAGCAAAATGGAAATCCCGGAGAGCGTAATGGAGGCAAGGGGATTGACGAAGCGATTTGGTAACTTTACCGCGAATGATCATATCGATATGAGACTGAGAGGCGGAGATATCGTAGGGCTTCTGGGTGCCAACGGCACTGGCAAAACAACGTTTATGAAGATGCTGTTGGGGCTCTACCCTATCGATGAAGGAGAGCTGACGCTGCTGGGAAAAAGCATCCGAAGCAGTGCCGACCGCCAGGAACTCAAGGCCAAGATAGGCTATGTCAGCCAGCATTTTGCCCTCTACAAAGATATGACGGTCAGAGAAAACCTGATCTATTTTGCCAATATGCACCATATCCCTGTTGCTACAGCGATCAAGCGTATCAACCGCTATGCGCACGAGCTTGGTTTCGATGCCTATATGGATCATTCACCCAATGAGCTCCCGCTGGGGATCAATCAGCGCTTTTCCGTGGCAGCATCACTCCTGCATGAGCCAGTGATCCTTTTTCTCGATGAGCCGACCTCGGGTGTCGATACGATCGCCAGGGCGCAGTTTTGGGAGATGCTGCACCGCCTCAAGGCATCATGGGGTATCTCCATCTTGATCACGACGCACTATATGAGCGAGGCGGAGTATTGTAACCGGGTCGTTCTGATGCGCCAGGGGAGGAAGATCGCGGATGATACGGTCGAAAAGCTCTATGCTGAGCACCCGGATGCTGAGAATTTCGAAGAGATATTCCTGAGCTATTACAGGGATGAGATATGAAACGATCCGTTGTCAAAGCCTATATACTCAAAGAGTTCACCGAACTATTCCGATCAAAACTGATCATCATGGTCTATCTGATGCCCAGCATGATCATGCTGCTTTTTGGGTATGGCATCCATATGGAGGTGACCCATGCAAGAACGCTTATTATCGACAATGATCAGAGTCATTTTTCCAGAATGCTGACAGCAAAATTTGAGCATTCTACATATTTCAATGCTGAAGTCACGCTGATGAGCGAAACCGAGGCCCTGCACCGCATCAAGCAGGCGAAGGCCGATATCATCGTCATCATCCCCTCTTCGTTCGAGAAGCGGCTTCTGCATGGACAGAAAAGTGAGATCGGCGTCTTCGTCGACGGTGCCTTTCCCAACAGAGGGATGACGATGGAGAGCTATGTACAGGGAGTCATACTCGATACGGCACAGCAGATAGGTGGAACGCTGGGGAAGAGGGGCGGGATGATCACGGTCAACAGCCGCAATCTCTTCAACCAAGCGATGCGTGATGAAGATGCCATTGTCCCCGGACTGATAGGCTTGGTGCTGCTGGTGGCTCCGGCCATACTCTCTGCGCTGATGATCGTCAAGGAGAAGGAGCGGGGAACGATCTTCAACTTTTACGCTTCCCCGCTGGGCAGGGGAGAATTTCTTGCAGCGAAGCTGATACCGGGATTCCTGCTGCATTCGCTCAATATCTTCATCCTCTTTCTCTGGGCGACGGAACTCTTCGGTGTGCCCTTTCGGGGGAGTTTTTGGCTTTACTGGTTGGCCGCTGAGATCTATATCCTGATCAGCCTCTCCATCGGGATGCTGATATCGGTCATTACCAAGCAGCAGATCGTCGCGGTGGTGCTGACAATCATTATCACGATCATTCCGGGATTTCTCTATTCGGGGATTTTGATGCCGATCTCCTCTATGGCCGGTGAATCCTACATCGAAGCGCATCTTTTCCCTGTCATGTATTTCAACCACATCGTCTATGACTCCTTTCTTGCGGGAACGGGACTTGCTTCTGCCAAGACGGTCGAATATCTGGGGATTCTCATCCTCTATGCAGTGATCTTTCTGACTCTGGGAACCTTCCTTCTCAAAAAGGAGCTGAAGTGAGCCGCATCTTCTGGGTGGTATTCGGCAAAGAGACCCTGAGTTTCCTGCGCTCCATAGGGCTGGTCGCGGCAGTGCTCTATTCGTTCACGGCTGACATCTACATCGCCGGCAAAGGGATACAGATCACCCCAAGAAACGTGAAGATCGGGTATGTGGACGATACCGGAGGCGGTATCAGCCAAAAGATCCTCTCCCGCCTGCACAAACCGGAGTTCCTCCCTCCCCGGCGTTTCAAATCACAGGAGGCGCTCAGCCGTGCCATCTTTGACAAGGAGATCCTTGTCGGCATCCTCTTTGACCAGGATTTCGAAAAGGATTTCCGCCAGGGCAAAAAGGCGCAGCTCAATCTGCTGCTCGATGCGACAGCGGCAAGCCAGAGCTTTACGACACTGGGTTACCTTCAGAATATCGTGATGGACTTTTCAAGGCCCAATTTTCCCGTCGTCATCAAGTCGCATAAACTCTTCAACCAGAATGCGGACAACCATAGCTTCATGGCGTTGACAGAGATGCTTTCCGTCATCACCCTGCTGATCGTCATCCTCACAGCAGTCGTCTTCGTGCGCGAAAAAGAGGAGGGAACCTGGGATATCATGCTGCTGATGCCGGTCAACCCCAAACTGATCATCTTGGCCAAATCGCTCTCCCAGGTGATGATCGTGATGGCCGGTGTGCTTCTAGCTCTGGGCTTTGTCATCTTCGGTGCGTTCGATACACCGATGAACGGCTCGTTCTGGGCCTTTATGCTGCTGACATTCTTCTACTCTTTCTCCAGTGCGGGTATCGGCCTTTTCGTTGCGGCCGTCTCCAAAAGCACGATGCAGGTGGCCCAGCTCTCCATCGTCATCATGATGCCGCTGATCTTTCTCAGCGGTGCCTGGACGCCGATCTATGCGATGCATCCGGTACTACAATTCCTTTCACTCTTTTCACCACTGCGCTATTATATCGAAGGAAGCGAGAGTATTTTTTTCCGGGGTACGGATCTTATCGATCTCTGGCCCTACTTTGGTGGTGTTTTGCTGCTGGGAGTGCTGCTGTACTGGTATGGGTTCAGGAAGATTGGGAAACTGTTTTGAAAAAACATACTTAACACCAAACAATTTCAGCAGCACTTCTCAAGATATCAAAATCTAAGTTCTATGGCGGTACAATAAAGCATCATTTTATTTGATCGCAGGAATAAAAAAAGGAGCAGAGCGTGAAAAAAAGAATCATTGTTTCATTCCTGCTGCTCTTTATATTTGTTGCACTGTTTTATGTAGCACTATCCATCAAGGCCAACGAGCACAATCTATATCACTTTGTCTCAGACATAGAGATAAAAGAGTCACTGATCATCTTTGTCACTGTTGTCGGCATCTCTTTCATCTTCTTATGGCTGACCCTGCGAAGCAAAAAAAAGTCCAACCCGCCAGCAGACGAAGAGGTGCTGTTTGGCACAGAACTGGCAGAAGGGGAACCTCCCTCCCATCAATCATTTGACATGATATTTGTCAATTCGAAAGCAGAGGAAAAAATCACCCTTCACAGAGCGATAAAGTGTGCTGTAAATATCGGTATCATCTACGCAATCGTGAAGAACTACTCTCTGCTCGGCATTCCGATTCATACACTCTTTATGATGATACTACTCGACACCACCATTGTGACATTGATCGCATTTCCTCTCTTGTGGATATTTTTTCATTTCAAAAATAGTGATACTGCCAAAGATGCAAAAAAGAGTGTAACGACCGCTGTCTGTAGTCGAGTCTGTCCTGAAAGTACGGATGCAATATCAGATCAGATAGCCAAATATCAAGATATGTTGGAAAAAGGCATCATCACAGAGAAAGAGTTTGATCGCTTCAAAAAGAGCCTGATGAAAGAGATGAAATAGCAATCTACTATTAGACTTGTTGCAGAATAAGAACATAGCAGCGAGGTAGTCCTATGCACTTTAACGGTAAAAATGCTTCTTTCCAAACAGGCATGCCCCGAAGAGTAACCCCATCCAACATAACCCAGCATATTTGAGAAAAAAATATTTTGAATATGCCCTTATCATCATTCGTAAATTTACCTAAACTTATCACTATCAAATACGAAGGAGCCAAAGTGAAAAGCGTTTTACCCCTATCACTTTCAGCCATTTCAGACAGAGGAGTGGTATCAAATCTATCATTTGAAAATGCGATAGAGACCCAGAAAGCTCAGAGAATAGTCATCCTGAAGAAAGCGATAAAATATGCATTTTATGCCGGGATTTTATCTGCACTCTTCAAGAACTATGCCTTGTTTGACATACCCTTTCTCACGCTGATGATGCTGGTATTTTTTGATATCATCATTGGAAGCGCAGTGGCGTTTCCGGTTTTGTGGCTATTGATTCACTTCAAAGAGAGCGATACTGCCAAACAGGTCAAAAAAAATGTCAGCAAAACGGTATGCAGCCGGGTCTGTCCAATAGATGCAAAAACCACGTCGGATATCATGTGGAAGTACCACGATATGTTGAAGGATGATATCATCACACAGAAAGAGTTCGATCGCTTTAGAGAGAAAATGATGAAGGAGGCGGAAGCGTGACACATGCAAAAGATTTGCATCAACTGTACAAAATGCTTCAGGAGGAGTACTGCTCCTACAGGAGAGGGCTCATCGACGAAAAGGAGTATTGCACCAGGGCAAAACCTATCGATGAAGCCATAGGTAACCTTGAAATGGCTACTCTTCGGGGCATTCCTGTCTTGAAAGGATCATCTTTATCACTTTCTCATATGCCAGAAAGTTAGGCAGCGTTTCACGATACGTCTGAAGCTCCAACCCTTCATCTATCATTTTGCTTGAGTGGAGATGGAGGTTCATATTTGACAACAGTTTTATAAAGCGCATGGACCAACTGCTCCTGGGTGAGATTGTTTCTATTTCTGCATCCTTTAAGATATTCACTGAATTTCACTTGATAGCCTCGATAAATTGATGCAAGAGTATAGCGAAGATTTGATAATTCTCTATCGCATCACCCAAAAAAGAGAGCTTTCCTGAAGAAAAATACGATAAAATGACAATCTCAAAATAAACAATAATCATTAAGGATAACTTGTGAGAATAATTGCAGCTTGGCTTCTTTTCAGCGTTTTGATAATGGCACGTAATGAGTATGACGATCAAACCTGGGGAGCCGGTGTTGTCGGCAGGGTTGACTCCATTCCCTATTATGACCCCGTAGTGCAAGATAGCAGCGTCAGCAACTTCGTACCGCTTTTCTACTATGAAAATGAGTATGTTTACCTTCGCGGAACGACCTACGGCGCCAAGCTCTTTGCCGGGGAAGAGTGGCAACTCTCGCTCCTGAGCCGCATACGTTTTCTATCGATACCCGAAACATACCAGAACAAGGTTCAGGGAGATTCTCTGGATTATGGTGCCCGGGTACGCTATTTTCAACAGGACAATATCTATATTGACCTCGAGTTGCTGCAAAACAGCGACGATGGCAAACTTGTGAACCTGAGATATTCGGCAGATCTGGTCTTCGGAGATGCCTATTTCTCCCCCTATGGCCTCGTGACTTATAAAGAATCAGCTTTCAACAGCAGCTACTATGGGCGTGATCTGGAAACGATCGACCCCGATGTGGGTGCAGCACTCGGTTTTGATGTCAAATACCACGTCTATTCGAACTTCTATCTTCTCGGAGGGTTGAGCGGCACCTACGTCGGCAGCGAAGTAAGCAAAGCAGAGATGATCGACGAGGACTTTACCTACAGTATCTATGCCGGTATCGGTATCCTCAACGACAAAAACAAACCCTTCATCGAGACCGAAGGGATGAAGCCTTATATCCGGCTCGCCCACGGGTGGGCGACGATATCCAGCCTGGAAGATATCCTCGGCGGCGGAACAATCGAAGACAAATACAGCAATCAAATGACATCTATTTTTTACGGTCAACCTGTTTCCAATACTCTTTTCGGTCTTCCCCTGAAGGTTTATCTGACTCCCGGTTTGACCTACCACCATCCATCCGATGTACAGGAAGCCACTTGGGAAGCTGATCTGGCATTCAAATTTTACTATACCTTGCCGATCGAAGCATTCGACTTCAGACTGGGTGCAGGCGAAGGATTCTCCTATATCAACAATGTCACCTATATTGAGAAGCTCGATGCAGAGCCCAAAGGCTATACTACAAGCCATCTCAATTTCTATCTCGACCTGAGCGCCGATCTGGGCCTCGGATTTTTCGGGAAAAATTTCGAAAATCTCTGGATCGGAGCAGCCATCCACCACCGCTCATCCGTCTTTGAGCAATCTTCACTCTTTGGGCGCATCAAAGGCGGAAGCAACTACAACACTGTCTATCTGCAATGGCACTTTTAGCCCGGAGGATGCTGTAGAACTTGAAACGGGACTGAACTACCGCCGCAGTGTCGCGATCAATCGTTTCGGCTCCAAAAAAAGTGCAAGCGCATCTGCGCTGCTTTGTGTTTGCAAGTCAGCACTCAGCAGTGCCCCTGCGCTGCACCCCTCATCACCCAAAACCGCTATCCCTACAGCCGCTTTTTTGAGCATCGCGCTGTCATTGTTTCCATTGCCCAGTGCAGCGCACCGGTCAGCCCCAATCTCCGTTACGAATTCCGCTTTCTCCTTCGTGTGATCGTCACTTGTCAGGATCTTGATCTCTGCGCCGTAGCCTTCCAGTTGCGCCTTGACACTTCCGAAAGTATCGGCTGTTATGACATGCAGTGTAAAACGTTGGCTTAATTGGGAAAAGAGTTCTTTGATCTCCGGCAGGACGATGCCGTCTCTGGCGATCGTACCATTGTAGTCACAAACGATATCCGTGAGTGTGATTGTCTGATAGTTGGGTATCTCTATGGTCATTTTTAACTCCTCAGTGCTATAATTCGCCCAAAGTATAGCAAAATATGACCATGTAAGGACAACATGTGGAAACGATCAAACTGACAGAATACAGCCATGGCGCAGGATGCGGATGCAAGATATCCCCGATGCTGCTCGAAGAGATTCTCGACAGCACGCGGGAAGATATACACTATCCCCATCTGCTCGTCGGCAACAGTAACAAAGACGATGCCGCAGCCTACGATCTGGGCAATGGCACTTCAGTGCTCTCCACGACAGACTTTTTTATGCCGATCGTGGATGACCCTTTCACCTTCGGGCAGATCGCAGCGACCAATGCATTGAGTGATATCTATGCGATGGGCGGCAAGCCGCTGATGGCGATCTCCATCTTCGGATGGCCGATCGACAAACTCTCTGCCGATGTCGGGCGTGCTGTGATCGACGGAGGACGTGCAGTCTGTGAAGATGCGGGGATTCCACTGGCAGGCGGTCACTCCATCGATTCACCCGAACCGATCTTCGGACTGGCGGCGACCGGACTGGTGGAAAACAAAAATCTGATGCAAAACGACACTGCCCAAGAGGATTGCCTGCTCTTTCTCACCAAGCCGCTGGGGATCGGCATCCTGACAACAGCGCAGAAACAGAAGAAGATCCAGGAGGGCGAGATCGAACCGGCGATCGAAGCAATGACGACACTCAACAAGATGGGTGCAATACTGGCACCGCTGAAGGATGTCGTCGCAATGACCGATGTGACAGGCTTCGGGCTCCTGGGGCATCTCAGCGAGATCTGTGAAAGCAGCCATATCGGAGCAACCGTCTGGTTCGACAAAGTACCGCTCCTCCCCAATGTCGAAAAGTACCGACAAATGGGCTGCATCCCCGGTGGCGCACGCAAAAACTTTCTCAGCTACGGCGACAAAATCAGCGAAATGACAGAGCAGCAGCGCGAAATCCTTTGCGACGCACAAACCTCCGGCGGACTGCTCATCCTCGTCAAAAAGAGCGGTACGGATGCTTTCCTCAGCATCGCCAAAGAGCATGGAATGACACTCGAGCCCATCGGAGAGACTCACGCAGTTGGCGAACACCTGGTCGAGGTCAAGTAGTAGTGTCCGACCTTCCGACGAGTAATGATTTTCACTCGATCGTTCTCAACAACACCCCGCTGATCGATGTGCGCGCACCGGTAGAATTCGCCAAAGGCGCCTTTCCCGGCGCAGTCAATCTGCCACTGATGAGCGACGAGGAGCGTCATCTCGTCGGTATCCGATACAAAGAAAAAGGCAATGCCGAAGCGACCCGACTGGGACATTCACTGGTCCAGGGCGAAAGCAAAGCACAGCGGGTCAAAGCATGGCAGGATTTCATCCGCGCCCATCCCAATGCTATGCTCTACTGCTTTAGAGGCGGGCAGCGTTCATCGATATCCCAGCAGTGGCTGGCAGAAGCCGGCAGCCCTATCGTCCGACTCAAAGGCGGTTACAAAGCATTCCGACGCTATCTGATCGAAGAGACGGAGCGCTCCTATGAGTATTTCAAGCCCCTGGTGCTGGGCGGAAGGACCGGATCGGGCAAAACGATCCTGCTGCGGAAGCTGGTCAATGTCATCGATCTCGAAGCCCTCGCCAACCACCGCGGCTCCTCTTTCGGACGTCACATCACCCCACAGCCCAGCCAGATCGACTTTGAAGATGCCCTCGCCTATGCACTGATCCAAAAACTCGAAGAGGGATATGAGCATCTCGTCTTTGAGGATGAGGGCAGAAATGTCGGCAAGGACTTTTTGCCCGACCGGCTCGTGCAGCACCTCTCCCGGGCACCCCTTCTCATACTCGAAACTTCGATGCACAAACGAACAGAGATCACCCATGACGAATATGTCATAGCAGCACAGAAGAACTATCGCAATGCCGGCTTCCCCGACCCTTTTCTGGCGTGGAAAGAGGATATCCAGAGTGCACTGGCACGCATCCGCAAGAGACTCGGCGGTCTGCGTTATCAAACTGTCTCTGACTATTTCAGCGACGCTTGCGAAGAGCAGTTCAGAAATGGATCACTTGAAGCGCACAAAGTTTGGGTAGAGTACCTGCTCAGAGAGTATTATGACCCGATGTATGATTATCAGATACAGAAGCGTTCTGATCAGATCCTGCTCAGAGGGGAGGAGGAAGAGATCCTCACCTACCTCAGAGAGCATCATTAGAGCAAGCTATTAGCAAAAAAGTGCTATAGTTCCAAAAATTTTTCGAAAGAAGCTCTCACTTATGCATCACACTTACACTTTGGACCTGCCGATGATCCTATCGGCTATTATTATGGCTACAACCTTTGTCGGTATTTTTACCGAGGGACTGCACGGCCTTCATCGTACCAAATTCGCCCTACTCGGCGCTCTGGCGATGATCGTGGTTGGGCAGATTTACGGATTTTATTCTCCTGAAAAAGCGATCG
This sequence comes from Sulfurovum sp., assembly GCA_024763175.1. Taxonomy (GTDB): domain Bacteria; phylum Campylobacterota; class Campylobacteria; order Campylobacterales; family Sulfurovaceae; genus SZUA-451. The sequence continues at coordinate 16,093 of JANTGA010000013.1, read as the reverse complement.
AAGCGATCGACTGGAACGTTGTCTTTTTACTCGGTGCGATGATGACGATCGTCTCGATCATGATTCCCACCGGCGGTTTTGAGGCCTTGGCGTACAAGATCGCTGATCTGAGTAAAGGGCGTCTGTTTATGCTGCTGGTCATGATGGGGACGGCTGTCGCTGTCATCTCACTGATGCTGGACAATGTCACGACTGTCGTCATCTTCGGCCCGCTGATCATCCTCATCACCCGGACACTCGGCGTCAACCCTATCCCCTACCTGCTGGCTGCTGCCCTCCTCTCCGATACCGGCGGTGTCGCGACACTCGTGGGCGACCCCCCGAACCTGATGATCGGTTCAGCGGCTGACATCAGTTTCAACAGCTTTTTTATCCACATGGCAGGATTGGTAGCTGTCGCCTATATCGCGACGGTGGGCGTGCTGCGCTTTCTCTTCCGCAAAGAGTTACGTATCGTACCCAAGAGTTTGGACTTTTCAAAAGTTGAAGAGATCAAAGACAAAACCACATGGCGCATTGCCCTGGCTGTACTCGGCCTCATGGTCTTTCTCTTTATCATTCATCATGCGCTGGGATGGGATGCCTGGATGGTCGCGACGATCGGCTTGACACTGCTGCTCTTTCTTTCGCCCAATACCGACATGGACAAAGCCTTTTCCAGTATAGAGCTGACACTGCTGGCTTTTTTCATCGCGCTTTTTGTCATCATCGGCGGGGTTGAACAGACGCACTTTTTGGAGTATGTGGGAAGCTATATCGAGCCTTTTGTACAGAGTGATCTGCTGGTCGCCTCTATCACACTGATGTGGGTGGCGGCTATCTTCTCTGCGATGATCGACAACATCCCCTTCACGGCAGCGATGATCCCCATCATCCTCGGGATGGAGTCACAGGGGATCAACGTCACGCCCCTCTGGTGGTCACTGGCGATCGGTGTCGGTATGGGTGGCAACGGTACCCACCTGGGTTCCACAGCCAATGTCTATATCGTCACCATTTCAGAGCGCCTCGCCAAAGAAAAGAACGACCCCTCCCTCGCCATCACACCGGGTGTCTGGTTCGCCAAAGGTACACCGGCGATGATCGCCACACTGATCACCTCATCCCTATTGATGTGGCTCTTCTTTGACTTCTTCGCGACACCGATGCACTGATATCGCATCGCGCTGAGTATAGCCCGAAAAGAGCTTAGGGCTACTGAGCGAATATAATATAGAGAATTCTACCCAAAAAGTCAAGACAATTTTCAAATGAATATAATTTCCCATCCATTCAAGAAAATAGATAGATAGATATTTTGTATATCATCCTATAGTAACTATTCTACTATTCGCAAGTTTGAGTCGTATCTCCAGCGGTCTGCTTTGACTGTTTCTCCTGTCTCATAGCTTGAGAAATGCTCTTGCCTTCCACCAAAGATAGATGAAACTTGTTCTCGTGTACAGATATATATTTGAAAAATCTACCCAGACTCTATCAATTTATGCTAAAATAAATGATAAAAAACCCAACAAGGAGTTGTAATGCAAACAATACAGTTTAAAGTAGATGATAACTATCTGAATGTTGTTCTTACTTTGCTTGATAATCTGAAAATGGGTATGGTAAAAGAGTTAATGGTTATAAAAGATAATAACGCTATAACAAAAGTATCCAAAACAGATGAACAGATAAAATTAGATCGAGTTAAAGGTATTTTAAAAAATAGAATCTCTGACCCTGTAGAGTATCAAAGAGCATTGAGAGATGAGTGGGAGAGTGTGTAGATTATGAAATATCTTTTGGATACCAATACACTGAATATATTATCTAAATGATGATAAGGTGGCTATAGATTTTGTAGAGAATAATCTAAAAAACTCTGCAATATCAAGCATAACCTATTTAGAAATTTTGGTTTTCCCCTATGATGAAGAAGAAGATAAAAAAGTAAGAGATTTCTTAGAGCTTTTTAAAATATATGATGTTGATAGAAATCTCCTAGATATAGCAATTAAAACATATAGAACAAAAAAAGTTAAAATGGCAGATAATTTAATCGGTTCTACTGCAAAACTATATAATTTGACATTGGTTACTCGAAATGTTGATGATTTTAAAAATATGAAATTAGATATTTTAAATATTTATGAATAACAGATTAGTGCTATGGCGACGGGGTGAGCTAAAGTAGCCCCAGGCCCAAAGCACGTATCTCTTTATATTTGTGAAAATAGAATGTTTTGAAATGCTTTGTATCCGGCTCCAGAAGGTAGATACTTTTATCCAGATGGGAGAGGTGTGTTCTGGTCTGGTTGTAGATCAGGAGTCTGACGGACCGCTCAAACATTTCCAATACATTTGATGTTTTGAAAAAGTTATCGGGCATCGTCTCTTCAAATGAATTTTTCCCCAGGACATCTACAGCAAGGATGGTATCAAATACTGCTTCGGTAACGCCAAGATTTTCGCAAAGAAAACCATCCCCGTAGGTTCTCCCTTTGACACTATGCTCTTCAAAGATGCCGGGTATTGCCATGGTGGAGAGTACGGCATCTTTGATATAGATATCATCATAGGCATCGAAGACTTTTTTGTCACCGCTGTGCAGATCTGTTGCGATGAGTTTGAGGGGAATGGTCGTGTCTTTCATTTTTCTGTCATGGAAAATGGTGTCAAATATGTCAGCTATTCTGTCGTTGTCCACCACGGCATTGCCGGAAAAAGAAAACTTTATCCAGTTGAAGACACTGGAAAATTTTCTAATCTGATCGTAGATCTCCTGCTCTCTCATCCCTATAGCCAGACAAGCCCCTATAATGCCACCCATACTTGTACCGACGATTTCATCCGGCGTGATATTTTTCTCTTCAAGGTCATGCAGTACACCCAAATGAGCGATACCCAAAGCCCCACCGCCTGAAAGAACTAGTGTGAAGTTGCTGTCTACCAAGTTGATCCTTTTGATTTATTTAGGGTTCTAATTTATATTTTTCTTTCATTACTTCTATCTCTTCAAGTACTTCACCTACAGTCTCTTTGAGCTCACTCCCCATCTTTTTGATCTCAACAGGGAACTCATCCTGCATCAGGGTCATAAGAGCATACCAGATGGGCTTATATCGCTCTTTGAGCTGGTATTCGGGTATCTCCATGAACTCTTTGGCTTTGTAGTATTGACCTTTGGCTACGAGCAAGGTAAAATAAGTCACCATGTCTACTTCTGCCTCTACTGCATCTTCATAGACAAGCCACTCTACAAACTTCTCATAACTACGTTCAAAGTTTTCTTTCCATAGAAGTACGACAGCATAAGTATGCGTATTGTGATAATAATGCTTTCTCCTATAATCTTTTTTTATTATCTCAAGTGCCTTATCACTTTTTATCCCTTGCTCAAAATAGAGCCATACCAATAAATTATTAGTATCCGTATTGCTACTCTCAAGAGCTTTGAGGCAGTACTCTTCTGCCTTATCGTATGCTTTTTGCGCTTTATCTGCCAAACAAGATTTCATATTTTGTTTTAAATTATTTTCAGCTTCTAGCCTTAAACAACCGGAATAAGAAAGCGCTTCTCCCATGTAATAAACATAAGATTCATTGAGTGAATTTTTTTGCATCGTTTTCATAAACTGCTTTGCTTTACTCTCTAACTCATTTCTATCATACCATGAGAGCAAAAATTTGATGAGCCACTCTACCCTGTTTCTGTCTTTTTTCCTGCCAAAACGCATCAGATACCATATATTGAAAAAACGCTCTTTGAGTATATAGATTTTATTTTTACCTATAGAAGTAGACTCAATTATCTGATACTTTTCAAGCTGTTTGAGCTGCGCAGAGACAGATTTGCTTTCCATTCTGGTTTTTTTGGCTATCTCCCTGGTCGTCATACCGTCCCAATTGAGAGCGATGGTGTCTACGATCTCCTGGAGGATTGGAGGGAGGTCATCCATGCGGTCTTTGTAAAGAGGTGTTGCCTCATCCAGTACCTTCATCAGATCATCGAAGGCATTACCGTTATCCTCGATAAAAATATCAAACAGCATGATAATCGTTCTTGGTACACCACCGGTAACGCGCCGCAATGCCTCAATACGTTCAGGTGTATTTTTGATGATGGTTTCTATTTTGGCAGATTGTGTTTCATTGCCCAGTACACGAAGTAGAGCAACACTCTCTTCATGGCTCAAAGACTCCAGTCTAATGATTTTGAAAAACTCATAAAATGGCTTACTGTAATCATACTGTTGCTCAAACATCTTGGTAGAGCCACCCACGATGATAAAACTGGAAGAGGTAAGCAGTATCTCCCTAAACTGGTGCTGCTCTTTCTCTTTGAATTTTCCCAGGAGCACGTCAATATTGTCTATAAGAAGTAGAAGTTTTTTCTTACGCTTCTTTATCGTCTTTTCCAGATAAGAAAAACATTTGAGATGATAATTCTCATCCTCTATATGCTGCTCCAACTCATCCAGTATATTTTCAAAAATATCTTCGTGATAGGTCTCCAAATAGCCTGCTACCTCCTCCCATAGCCTGCAAAGTTGCCGTATCCTATACTGCTCTTCACTAAATTTGACAGGTATGAGGAACGACGATAGGTTTTTGTCTTGTTCTACTTCAAGTTTGAGTTTACGAAGAAGTGTCGTTTTGCCTTGTCCTCGTTGACCTATCATGATGTAGTGTTGGTTGGACACAGAGTAGTCCGCCTCTTGTAGTTCTTCAAATATCTCATCAAAAATCTCTTGTCTGACTACAAATCGTTTGAGAAATTCGTTTTCACTCATCTCATCGGGTGTATATTTGTATCTAGCATGATTAATTTGCGACATTTCTATACCACCATGTTCTCAGTATCGGGGAGTTAAAACGATATACCTTTGCATCGTCACTGTTGTTAATGTATCTACAATATCTTCCATAAGATAAGGTCTATCCCAAAAATTATCACCTCTTACTGCTTGACCTGCTATAATTGCCATAATATACCATTTGACAAATTATTTTTTGTCATTATATCTAACAAATTTTTTTGTCAATATTTTTAACAAATATTTTTTGTGTCTCAGGTAAAGGTAAAGTCGTATCTTCAACCCCTAAAAACTATAAGAAACATCCGCAAACACCATATCATTATTTTCAATCGCATCAAAGAGTACGAAGCCGCCTATATAGTCTATTACACCAACACTCGTATTGATACCATCAGCGATTTCATATTTGAACCAAAGACGCTGAAAGCCACTCTGATCAAACTTCTTACCGAATAAAGATCAAATCACTATGCTCCTCATGAGAAAATCCAACTAGAAACAAAAATCCTGCGCCATTTAGGTATATTTGTTTTTGTACAGTTCATAAATCTAAAATATGACAATATAAAAAGTTCCTTAGAGTTAAATTTATTGGTACCCATGCACAATATGATAAAATAAATGCCTTTGGAAGTTTTGGTGCAGCCAAGCAGGTAAACACCATGGACGGATGAAAAGAGAAGAACTCTTAGGCAGTTTCTACATAATCTGACTATTTACCAGCAGTCAAATGATCAATGATCTGATCAATGGCATTGATGGTAAACTCATCATAAAGTTGACACTGGAAATGGGTTGAGACGATAGTCTGATCACGAATCTCCCAATTTATAAAAATAGTTAGTGGCTTCAACAAATCCGTCAACGCTTCCGCAGTCAAAGCGTCTGCCTTTGAACTTGTAGGCAATGACCATCCCCTTTCTAGCCTGTTCGCAAAGCGCATCGGTGATCTGCAGTTCACCGTTTTTGCCGGGCTCTGTCTGCTCGATGACATTGAAGATATCCGGTGTCAAAATGTATCGTCCGATGACGGCGAGGTTGCTGGGTGCTTTGTCGTTGTCAGGTTTCTCAACCATATTGGAGACCATATAGACATCCTCTTCGATGCTGCTGCCCTCGATCACGCCGTATTTATGCACCTCCTCCATGGGGACTTCCATCGTCGCGACGATACAGCATTTGTATTTGTTGTACAAGTCTATCATCTGCCTGAGTATACCGTCACCCTCGGGATTGACACAGAGGTCGTCAGCCAGGATGACGGCAAATGGATCCTGATCACCGACGAGTACCTTGCCTTTGTAGATGGCGTCACCCAGACCCTTCATCTCGTTTTGGCGCGTGTAGGTGAAGGTACACTTGTCGATGATCTTGCGTATATCGCTCAGAAGCGCTTCTTTCGATGAACCTTTGATCTGATGCTCAAGCTCATAAGAGATGTCGAAGTGATCGGTTATCGCGCGCTTTCCTCTACCCGTAATGATGGACATGATATCACATCCTGCCTCCATCGCCTCTTCTACGCCATACTGGATCAGCGGTTTGGTAAGCACCGGAAGCATCTCTTTGGGCATCGCTTTTGTCGCGGGCAAAAATCGTGTGCCGTATCCGGCAGCGGGAAATAAACATTTGGTAATCACAGGGTTCTCCTTGTTGTGTGTGGTTGGTTTGTTCTCATTAAAGTGCTCCTTTGAGCCAGATCATTTGATAGGGCTCGAGTGTGATCTCTCGATCTTCTCCCAGGGTATAGGAACTGAGCAGATCTGTCATGGGCAAAGAGTATTCGTGCGGAAGCTCCGTCAAGACGCTTTCGTCCGAAAAATTGTGTATGGCCAGAATGCGTTCTCTCTTCTCTCGGCTGATCCGCTCAACGACAAAGAGACGCTTGTCGATGTCAAGAAAACGGAAGCTCTCAAAGGGGTCGAAGGCGCTTTCATTGATTCTGATAGAGATCAGGCGCTTGTAGCTGTCGAACAGTGATTTGGCAAGCATTCCTGGGGTGGAGAGCTCCTTTTCCAGCCAGTCCACATGAAACTTTTCGCGGTTGATCGAACGATTGATGCCGGTGTGTCTGACACCGTCGAGATAGTTCCTGGACCCGACCAGTGAGTGGAAATAGATACCCGGAACCCCCGGCATGACCAGCACACTCGCCTGTGTCAGCAGCATCCTTTTCAGGCGCACACGATCCTCTTCGTCCGGATGGGTCAAGGCATCGATATAGCTGCAGTTGAGCTCATAGGGACTTTGCGACCCATCCGTCTCGGTTCTGTAGGAGACAAGGCCACCATGCTCCTGTACGGTTTCGACCAGGTGCTCTATTTCATCCTCGCCGAGTATGCCATTCACGGGTCTCAGCCCGATACCGTCATGACTGGCAGTAAAGTTGAAAAAGCAGACCTTGTCGCTGGGCAGTGTCAGCGTCTGTGCCCACGAAGTAAGCGTCGATGTATCTCCCTGCAGTACGGAGTGCAGCAGTAGCGGCGGCAGGGCAAAGTTGTAGACCATCTGCGCTTCGTCGTCACCGCTTCCGAAGTAGGAGATATTTTCATGGTGGGGCACATTGGTTTCGGTGATGATAATCGTCTCGGGCGCGACTTCGTGCAGGACTTCGCGCATCAGCTGTATGAGCTCGTGCGTCTGGGGGAGGTGGACACACGCTGTTCCTATCTCTTTCCAGATAAAAGCGATAGCATCGAGACGGATCAGCGTCGCCCCTTTTTCGATATAGTAAAAAAGCGCATCGAGTACGTTGCGCAGAACACGGTGGTTTTTATAATTGAGGTCGACTTGGTCTTTACTGAAAGTGGTCCAGATATGATGTATCCTGCCCTGACTGTCGGTAAACTCACTCAGCAGGGGGGTAGCTCTGGGGCGCACAACACTGCTCAGATCCGTTGCCGGATCGACCTCGATAAAAAACTCCTTGAAGTAGCTGTCGCCGTCAAGGTAGGCTTTGAACCAGTTTGAAAACTGGGAAATGTGGTTGATGACGCCGTCAACCATCAGGCGGTATTTTGCACTGATCGCCTCTATTTCGCGCCAGGACCCCATCTGCGGATCGACGGCACTGTAGTTGACGACCGAAAAACCGCTGTCGGATGAAGAGGGGTAGAAGGGGAGAATGTGAATGGAGTTGATGACTCCTTTCAGGTGCCTGTCCATAAACTCTTCGAGTGTCTGCAGCGAAGGCTCGTGATCCCGATGAACCTGGTCGCCGTAACTGATGAGGATGATATCCTTTTCGCTGAGTCGATAGGGTTTTGATACGATGCGCTGCTTGTATTTGAAAATGAGATCGATAATATCATTGACGGCACGCTCCGCTATTTCAGGAGGATAGAGCCTGTGAAGACGCTGATTGATCGTATGTACAGGATTGGAAATGTGCATTATTCGTTATCCCTTTTCACATACTCTGCAAATTTGTCTGAAAATTCCGGAAGTACGGAGCGTACCGTGATCCATGGCGAGAGAGAGGGAACACCCATCGGATCCTGGTAGAACTCATCTGCAGCCTCTTTGATGGCATCTTCAAACGCCTCTACAGCATTGATTTCGCCTTCTCGATTATACTGAAGCGCATTGAGTTTGCTCAAAGCATTATATTTCGAGATCTCAAAGCGGGACTCCTGATAATAGGTTGCCAGCAGTGTTTTGAGAGAGCCTTCGGAGAAAACGACACCTTGCTGCGCAAGGACTCTAAAGAGTGTTTTTGCAATGTCATTAGACATTTTGTAGACACCGCCTCCTGAAGCTTGGTCACCCAGCTCCTGGTGCTTGTGTTCGTAACTCTCTATGATCTCTGTCTGGCAGATGCGCAGATTTGATGTGTTTTTGTAGACTTCGCTCAGCGTGGAGACTTCCAATCCCCAGGTGGGGGAGATGGCGATACCCCTGGCAAGCGAACGAATAAAGGAGAATTCGCCCGAGAGAGCGTAGCGAAAACTATCCATATAGTCCAGGTAGCGGTTGCCACCATAAACCTTCAATAGCGAATGAATAAAGGGGGTATAAAAGAGGCGCGTCACTCTCCCGTGAAGCTTTTCAGTGACACGCGAATAGAACCCTTTGTTGAACTCAAAATCAAGCGCAGGATGGACGATCGGAAAAAAGAGGCGTGCCGGCACCTCGCGCGTATAGTTCACGATATCACAATCATGCAGTGCAAAGGCGTACGCCTCCTGGTCTGTCATTCCGTACCCCAGCATAGTCCAGACATTTCGTCCCTTTCCGGGTGTATTCAGCCCCGGGAAACCTTCTGCGGTCAGTTCCGCATAGAGCTCTTTGATCCGCGGGCCGTCGTTCCACAGCACATCAACTCTGCAGGGGAGCTGTGACATCAACACTTTCACCTCTTCGAACTGCTCTTTCGTTGCCTGATCAAGTCCCAGAATGATCTTGTGGAGATAGTGTACTCCCTTCAGCTCATCGATGATTCGATGCATCGCAGGAGTTTGAAATTCCGAATAGAGCGCCGGGAGCAGGAGAACCATACGGTGCCGCTCACCATATCCGATCAGCTCAGCTTCCATCTCTTCCAGGGAGCGGTTCCCGAGTTTTTGCAGTGTTGTAATGACGCCGTTTTGAAAAAAATCAGCCATATGTTTCTCCTTGTTGCAATGTAGGCTCGATCAGCAGCATCACGATGTCGAGCAGATTGTTGTGTGTGGGACCCGTCTTGATCAGCTCTCCCGTCTTTTCAAAAAAAGTATTGGAGTCGAATGCTTCCAGATAGGTCATCGGATCGACATGGTGCAGCTGCGCATTATGGGGACTGTGTATGTCTATCACGGCGCCTGCGGCATCCGAGTTCCCATCTACGCCATCGGTGGCCGCACTGAGGAGTGCGATATCTGTCTCAGCATCCATCAAGCTGAGCAGACTGAGGCAGAGGTGCTGGTTTCTGCCGCCCCTGCCATCCCCGGTGACAGTCACAGTGGGCTCCCCGCCAAAGAGATAGCAGTGTCTGCGGTCCCGGTGTCGTTGTGCAAAAGCTGTCAATTCTCTGGCAAATTCGCATGCATCGATACGAACCGGGTCTCTCATAATGGTTGTTTTGATCCCTGAATGCTCTAAAAGTTTTTTTGCTTTTTCAAGCACGATACGGTTAGACCCTATAACATAGTGATCGATATGGGGATGGGGATTTTTCGGGGTTTCCGGGTGTTTGCCTTCTGCCCCCTCTATGAGGAATTTCTGTACGCTTTTCGGTATCCGGTCAAAGAGCCGATACGCCTCCAGTGCAGAGACGGCATCGCGAAAAGTCGTAGTATCGCAATAGAGTGGTGCCGAACCGATCGCGTGCAGATCATCGTCTGCGACATCGGAGAGTACCAGTACGATCCCGTCGGCATTGCTGTAGGTACCCAGCTTCCCCCCTTTGATCCGTGAAAGGTGTTTGCGCACGGCATTCATCGATTCGATAGGCATTCCTCCATGCAGCATCAGCGAAGTCACCTCCTGAAACTCACCCAGCGAGATCTCAGACTCTGGCAGCTCAAGCAGGGCAGAACTCCCCCCTGAGAGCAGATAGATGAAAAGATCCTCTTCTCCGATCTCCTCGAGGGTTTGGATCATCAGAGATGCAGCCTCGATGCTTTGCTGCGTAGGGAGAGGATGTGAACTCTTGATATAGGCAGTTTTCTCGAGGGCTGTATCCTCCGGGTAGGGTCCGACGATGACGGTGTTTTCGATGAGGGGTTGCAAAATCTTCTGCATCGCTTTTGCCATAGGTATCACCGCTTTTCCGGAACCCAGAAGGTAGACTTTTTGATATTTGGAGAGATCGTAGCTCTCTTTGCCGACTGAAAAAAAATGACCGTCGAGACGGCACTGCTCCGAGAGCAGTTTCTCCGGCGTGATCTCAGTCAGGAGTCGGTCGAAGGTTTCATGAAGGACTCTTTTATTGGACATGGAAATACTCCTTCAGGGCATCATTCCAGCCTGCCGGTCCGGGTGCAGGTGCCTTGATAAGATTGAGGATATCACAGTCGATGAAACTGCCATCGGGGTGCGGTATCAGGATCGGCGTATCGACACTCTCCAGCATCGTGATATCATTGTCGCTGTCGCCCAGTGCTACGGTATGCAAACGGCTTTCCGATGACTTGTCATGGTGTTCAATCAACCATTTGATCGCTCTAGCCTTGTCCTGGCCCTTGGTGATCAGATGAAAAAATCTGCCGCCCCTGACGATGCTGAAACCATCTTTTTCTGCCATATTTTTCAGCTTTTCAAGGTCGCGTTCATTTTCCAGAATAAACGGTTCGCTGAATGTGCGCTCCCTTGCATCGGCGGCACTCTCCAAAGAGAGACCGGTATGTGCGGCGATCTCTTCGACGCTCATATCGCCAAAGCCGCGCATATCGATCTCTTTGGCATAGGCGAGAAAGTATTCTCGTGTCTCGGAATAGAGTTTTCCAAGCGGAACCATTTCGAGACTCCCCTTCCCGGGGAGAAAGATGCCCGCACCATTTTCTATGATAAAAGGCGCAGTGATATTCAGCCTCTTTTGCAGCTTAATCACTTCACTTTTGGTTTTGCTGGTGACGATGATCAGGGGGATCTCATGCTCTTTTATCCAAAGAAGCATCTCTCTGGCAGCGTCAAAGCTGTAATTGTTATGGTCAAGGAGGGTTCCGTCGAGATCGGTAAAAACCAAGCTCTTTTCTTGTTGCGTACTATGCATTATTTTCGTATTATAGCTGAAATGATTGTAATGATGTTCAAATTTGTGATTATTATTTAATCACATCTTTTTAAAATATACCTCTAATAAAATTATATACTGTTTATATTTTAGACATATCACGTTACCTGAAATGGAATCTACAGGCTATAATAGCTAAAAATACAAATGGAGTCATTGTGCGTAAAAAGTTCTTGTATCACTCTATGATAATTATTGTGCTGCTTGCGATTCTCTCCTTCTTTCATGAGAGCTTTATCTGGCTGCTCTGTTTCTATCTTTTTCTTTTTGCTCTGGGTGTATATGATATGTACCAGACCAAACACGCACTCAGACGAAACTACCCCCTGATAGGCAGGGCAAGATGGATGCTCGAATCGATGCGTCCGCCTGTTCGTCAATACTTTATAGAGTCCGATATCGACGGTGTACCTATCAACAGGATGCTCAGAGGACTGGTCTATCGAAGAGCCAAGAAAGAGGTCAACACGGTGCCGTTTGGTACAAAAATGGACACCTATGAGCCGGGGTATGAATGGATAGGACATTCGCTCAAGGCACTGAATCTATCGGATATGCCCGAAGATTTCAGAGTGCAGATCGGCTCATCCCAATGCCAGCAGCCCTATGCGTCCAGTCTTCTCAATATATCAGCGATGAGCTTCGGGGCATTGAGCAAAAACGCCATATTGGCTTTGGGGCACGGTGCGCAGCTTGGAAACTTTGCACTCAATACGGGTGAAGGCGGCTTGAGCTCCTATCACTTGCGGACAGGATCGGATCTGGTGTGGCAGATCGGTACAGGCTATTTTTCATGCAGAGATGCAAACGGAAATTTTTCTCCATCGGAATTTGAAAAAAAGGCAAAGCTTCCCCAGGTGAAAATGATAGAGATCAAACTCTCCCAGGGCGCAAAACCTGGACATGGCGGGATTTTGCCCGCAGACAAAAACAGTGAAGAGATCGCTGCGATACGGGGAGTCAAAGCACATACCCGAGTAGATTCCCCTCCGACACACTCGGCTTTCTCCACACCCATAGAACTCTTTGAGTTTGTCAAAACCCTGCGGGAGCTTTCAGAAGGGAAACCTGTGGGATTCAAACTTGCCATCGGCCAGAAAGATGAGTTTATCGCTCTGTGCAAAGCGATGGTCAAAACAGAAATCTATCCGGATTTTATCACGATAGACGGAGGAGAAGGCGGAACCGGTGCTGCACCTTTGGAGCATACCAATTCTGTCGGTATGCCGTTGCGTGAGGCCTTGGCGTTTGTGAGTGACTCGCTTATAGGTTTCGATCTGAAAAATGAGATCAAGATTATCGTTTCAGGGAAGATGATCACCGGTATGGATATCATCAAAGCACTGGCGCTGGGTGCGGATCTCTGCGCAAGCGCAAGATCTTTTATGCTCTCGTTGGGGTGCATACAGGCGCTTCAGTGTCACAAAAACAGCTGCCCTGCGGGAGTCGCCACGCAGGATCCTGCCCTCAGCGCAGGTTTGGTGGTTGCTGACAAAAAACAGCGCGTTGCCAATTATCACAGTGAGACGCTGCACAGCTTCAAAGAACTTTTGGCAGCCGCAGGCCTGGATACGCCTGAAAAACTCTCCAGGGAGCACATCTATCAAAGAGTCAATCGTACCGAGTACCATCGCTATGATGAATTTTTTCCACCGCTGACTCCCGGAGAACTGTTGACGCCACCATACCCGCCGAAGATGGAACGATATATCAAGCAAAGCTGTGCAGAAAGGTTTTGATTTTTTAGCATAGAATATTATGAGCGATCATATCAAAAGGATAACAGATGCAACGACACATTGCCATTTTCGGATCGACCAGCTATATCGGTACGAAGCTGATCATACAGCTCTACAATGCCGGATACAAGCTGACACTCTTTGCGAGAATTTCACGAAAATTGGAGTTTTTGAATGAAGAGTGTTTCTATCTCCAGCACAAAATACCCAACATCTGCATCGTTGAGCAAAAGCTGGAAGAAGCAGAGCTTGAACACATCGTCGATCATCTCGAAGGGGTGGATGCGGTCTATTATCTCATTCACTCACTCTATGTGCCGGATGATAAAGACTTTCTGGAAGAGGATAACCGTCTGGCGACACTGGTCGGGCGTGCATGCACGAAAGCTTCGGTTCAGCAGATCATCTTTATGGGGGGACTGGGAGTTGAAAAAGAGGGCTATCCGCTCTCCAAACATCTCAAAAGCCGGCAGGAGACGGCAGAAAATTTGCGTCTTGCGCACAACGGGGTAACAGAGTTTCGAGCCGGGGTGATCATCGGAGCGGGCAACTCCAGCTTTGAAATGGTTCGAAGTCTTGCTACGAAACTGCCGCTTATAGTGAAGCCATACTCCAAAGAGGGGTTGTGTCAGCCCATTTTTGTCGATGATGTGATCGATTATCTGTTCCATGCACTTTTGCACCCCAGCTACTACGACCGGATCGCAGAGATCGGTTCAGATGATGTGATGACATACTCCCGGATGGTTCAGCGCTACGCTTCGGTTGTTTTGGACAAAAGGCTGATAGCCATCCCGGTGCCCTTTTTTGACAAAATTTTCAGACCCTATATACTGGGCGCTATTATCTCAAGGATGTCAGGCATCCCGTCCAGACTGATCGAAAGACTTATGGAGGGGATGTATTCAGCGGCGATCATCAGCGAGCACCCCGTCTCAAAAATCGATCCATCGCTGCCTGTCGTCCCCAAATCTTATGACGAATCCATCAAGATCGCTGCTGCGAGAGATGAAAAAGGGATGCTTCAAAGCATATGGGCTACACCCTATGAACTTTCAGTGCTCAATCCGGAAAAGAATAAACAATTTTTACGAATGAGCTCTCAGGAAAAAGAGGGGATGCTCTTTGAGAGCTACAACAAGGAGATAGAGGGGAAAGATATCGACATCGTTTTCGAGAGAGTGAAAAACATAGGCTCCAAAACCGGATATTACTCTCCCAAATGGCTGTGGCAGGTCCGAGGATGGATCGATGTACTGCTCGGTGGCAGAGGGCTGCAGCCAAACAAACGAAATACCAAACTGATCAGAGTCAGCGACCGTATCGATTTTTGGGTTGTCACCTATTACAAAAACCTTCCCCAGGACAAAATTCTACGGCTCAAGGCAGATATGATCACTCCGGGAGATGCGTGGCTTCAGTTCACCATCCATCCCTCCAGCAATAAAGAGAAAGCGCTGTTTACAATGACAGCCTACTTTGAACCCGACAGTATTCTGGGGTACCTCTACTGGTATAGTCTCTATTTTATCCATAAATATATCTTTAAAACAATGGTGGAGAGAATAACTGACTGCACGTATCAAAAAGAAGGTACATAAAGCCAAAATGCTGATATATGGTCATAAAATTTTTAGGACCAGACCCTTAATTTTCAAGCTCAATTGACAAGGAAAAAGGTAATAAAGAGGGGCTTTGCAAGGGATAGAAGTACGCCATACCCTGGGAGTTACGCTGCTTTTTTAGCTGCTTTTTTGGCAATTTTTCTTGCACGCTTTTTGGTAGTAGGCTTATTCTTGAGAACGACTTTTGTCACTTTTTTGGAAGTTGCTTTTACCTTTTTTTTGGAGGCGACTTTTTTCGCTACCTTCTTTGAAATCTTTGCAACCTGCTTTTTCTTCAATGTTTTTGCCATAGCTGGCTCCTTTTTTAATTTAATTTATGACTATAATAAGTAATAAATTATAGTGATTATACAGTTTATATACACTGTTGTCAAGGAAATAAAGAAAAACATTATAATATATGGGTAAATTATGATTACTGTTTACGTGGAGGGGAGCGCAAATTGACTTTTATAGAATTCAAAAAGACACTATTGGATGCGGAGATCAGTCTACCAAAGTTCAGCAAACTGATCAAGGTGAGTGAAAAAAATCTTCAAGCCTACAAAAAAAAGGTGAAGTTCCCAATACGATAGCCGTCATTGTGACCTGCTTTTCCACTATGCACCGGTCGGGTATGGATTATCGCTCTATTATCGAGTCTCTTGAGCTTAAAGCCAAAACCAAAAAAGGGGCTGGTTTCGCCAAAAAAAAGGAGGGTGGTCAGGATAAACACAAAAGCCACTCCGGAGATCACTAGAAGGCTGTTTGCTCATCAGATTGAAGCGAAAAATTCTGCATCTAATTTGGCTCAGTTTTTCAGCATCATCTTGTGGGTCCCATTAGGGTCTTTAGAATTTTAGGAATTTTAGGGTCAGACCTTTAATGTATGCTTCACTCTCCAATGGCGTGACATTTTGCAGGTGAGCCTTGTAGGTGGTGACTGGCTCCTGTAATCGGAAAAGAGCGCCATAAAAGTGGAGATTGAACAGAAAGTATATGCTATTTAGTTCCTCGTATAATACTCAACAGCAATCAGCTATCATTTCAAAGAGAGTTTTTGATGTGTCGGCAGATCGGTTTAGTCACCAAGACGGTCAGGAACAATTGATCAGCCTGAGGGTCAGTCAGATAGTTGCATTACTAAATAACCTACCCCAAAGGGGCAGGTTTTGACAACTCCTGGAAGGGGATACTATGCCTGCCACCTTGAAGGTGCCAGGGTAATAAACTGCCAAT
>JANTGA010000012.1 GCA_024763175.1 Sulfurovum sp. | reverse complement strand
CCTGTATCGAGCACTTCAAAGTCACGGTTGCCCGAGATGGTGACGATACGTTTTTTGACATCGCGCGTGGTGCCGGAGAGATCAGAGGTGATAGCATCTCTCTCTCTTGCCAAACGGTTAAAGAGGGAACTTTTGCCCACATTGGGGCGGCCTAAAATGGCTACTTTTTTCATCTATTTGTCTTTGTGTAAAAATGTTTAAAGATTAGACTTGTTGCGGTATAAGAACATAGCTATGTTCTTATACCGCAACAAGTCTATTATATCCAAAATACTCCTAAGAAATATTTCCACTTGCGGGCAAGTATAAAAAATTGGTTTGTTTATGTATTTTCTTTTTCCGGCATAGATTCCACATAGAGTGATTGTGACGGGAAGGCAAAACTCGATCCGTTCTTTTCGACGATGTGCATAATCTTGATATTGATATCTTCCAGTATCTCCAGATAGCGATCCCACGCAGCGGTATGGGTAAAAGTATAGATGAAGATACTCAAGGCACTGTCGCCAAAGGTGTCGAAATTGACCAGTGTTGTATCTTTGTGTGATATGCCGGGGTGGGCCTGGAGCATGCCTCTGATATCCTGCGTAATATTTTCGATCTGTTGGCTGTTGGTACCATAGGTGAGTCCGATACGCATTTTGATTCGGCGGATACCGCGTCGGGAGAAGTTTTCGATCGGGTTATTGGCGACGACCTGGTTGGGGACGGTGATGAGGGATTTCTGGAACGATCGTATCTTGGTCGTACGCATTCCGACATCTTCCACCACTCCCTCGACACTCCCGATCTTGACCCATTCGCCTACTTTGATCGATTTATCCATCAGCAGGGCGATAGAGCCGAAGAGGTTTGAGGCAGCATCTTTGGCTGCCAGGGCGAAGGCCAAACCGCCCAGACCCAATGATGCGATGAGTGCGGTGACATTGATCCCCCAGGTATAGAGGAGCGTGCTCAGTCCAATACCGAAGATAACGATCTTGATGATCCGGATGACAAATGCACTCAGCTCCCGGGAGAGATGGATATTGGAGTCACTATAGTGAAAGAGGAGCCCTTTGGTGGCTTCGACGATCGAGATCAGGGCCCAGAAGATCGTGATGATGATTGTAGATTCCAGGAGGAGTTTGATGATTTGGTTTTCCTTGAAGATGAGCAGAAAGAAGAGGTGTGCCCCGACCACGATAAAGGCAAAACGTATCGGTTCCTTCAGGGCGAGAATGATTCTGTCATCCAATTTTGTCTCTGTTTTCCTGGATACGAAGGTCAGAAAGCCCATCACGATACGGGTAAAAAGCTTCCGAAGGAGCAGAAAAAAACCAAAGACCCCAAGCGCAGCGGCGAGGTTTGCCATAGGGATACCCCAGAAAGTGATCGCCCAGAAATCACCAAACTCTCCACCATAAAGACTGTTCAGGAAAGGCTGAATAACACCGGGGACATCCATATCCAGTGAGTTGATCAGTTTTGTTTCGGCAGTGAGATTACTGTCGATCAGTTGTGTTTGTGCCATCGTTGCTCCTCTGAGGCAGGAATATATGTGGTAGACTTCATCTCCTCTGCGCCAACCCGGGCTGAAAAAATGAAATGCCATTTTAGCTAAATATTGTTATGATATGAAATGAAAAAATACCTGCTGACAGTGATAATGATGATAAGCGCGATCTTTTGTTTGCATGCTGAGACGATCGAAGCATCTTATCGAGTGAGTTTCGGGATACTCGGGGAGATCGGAAAAGCCAGAGCTCACCTGGAGCGTGCGGGAGACAGATATACCATTGAGGTTTCAGGCGAAGCGACCGGCCTTGCGAAAAGCCTGAGTCGAAACCGCACAGAGACACAGGTCAGCCAAGGACATATCAAAGCAGGCTTGCTGGTACCGGACAGCTACAGCGTGGTCAAAAGTTTTGGCAACAAGGTGATCAAAAAAAAGTATATCATAGATCACAAGCGCCAACAAGTCGTGCAGTTCAATGAAAAAACAGAAGCGGGGAGATTGGTGTGGAAGGATCAGAAAATATTGGATTATTATGCTGCCAATGACCTCTTGACACTCTACTTCAACATCTCTACTTTGATTCGAGACAAAGAGAAGAGCGCTACCTACACTTTCAAGGCTGTTGGGGCTGAGAAACAGCAGGGCAGCGTAGAGGCGATCATCCCGGGTAGAGATGAGCGGGCTGTCTATGAGCGGGATCTCGGCGGAGGGGAGTATTGGTATCTCACGGCGATCATTCACCAAAAGATATTTGCCAGCAACAGGGGAGAGCTGATGCTCTCGATCGATCGCAATGGCATTACGCAAAGAGCGATACTGAAGGATGTTGTGATGTTTGGCGATATTCTCGCGGAGCGTATTCGCTGATCATGCCTGAGGCACTCCGCTTTGAAGGCTTTCTTGAAAATAGTATGATACACTTTCAAAAAAATTAGGCGCGCATGAGACAAAAAATCAAAAATATGGATAGAGGTATTCTGATGATGCTCCTCGCCTCCCTGAGTTTCGCTTTTATGGGAGGATTTGCCAAGGTACTGAGCCAGACGATACCGCCGCTTGAAGTGACCTTTTTTCGCAATATCGCGGGGGTTCTTCTGGTCGGAGCGACACTTTGGAAGCTTCCGCTGAAGCAGAGTGGCGGCAAGCCGTTTCTTCTGCTTTTTCGTGGAACGATGGGCTTTTTGGCACTTCTGGCCTATTTTTATATCATGGCTTATATCCCCCTGGGAGAGGCAGTGACGTACAATAAAACATCCCCGATCTTCGTCGCTGTTTTCGCCTATCTTTTTCTTGACGAAAAACTGCCAAAAAGTGCTCTTTTGGCCATCGCTGTCGGTTTTGCGGGGATATTGCTGGTCGCACAGCCGGATGGCTTTTCGTTCAGCAAATACGACCTTCTGGGGATCTTCTCCGGTGCCGGTGCGGCACTGGCCTATACCTCTATCCGGGAGCTGCGAAAGTACTATGATACCCGTGCGATCGTCCTCTCTTTTATGGGGGTGGGGACGGTTGGACCAGTTCTGCTGATGCTGACAGCACCCTATGTCCATACAACGGATTTTGATTTTCTTTTTGCTGAGTATATTATGCCTTCGGGCAGGGAGTGGCTGCTGGTGATCGGGGTGGGGCTTTTTGCTACAGTTTCTCAGCTTTTGATGACCAAGGCCTATGAGTTGACCAAAGCCGGGATCGTCGGAACGATCTCCTACTCCAATATCATTTTTGCCGTGATTATCGGTGTGATGCTGGGAGACCCCATACCGGATTTTTGGACATGTTTGGGTATAATCCTTATTATTGGGGCCGGATTACTGGTCTCTATACCAAAAGGGAAATAATCTTACCATACACAAAAGAGTGAATAAAGGAATAGAGATGATACTTATCGCCGGGCCGTGCGTAATCGAAAGCCGTGATGCTGTTTTCAGGATCGCCGAGGCATTGATGCCTTATCAGGAGGATTGCACGAAGGAGTTTTATTTCAAAGCGAGTTTTGACAAAGCCAATCGCACCAGTCTGGAGAGTTTCAGGGGCCCTGGACTGGATGAGGGGCTAAGGATGCTCGAAGAGGTCAAAGAGACCTTTGGCTACAAACTCTTGACCGATATTCACGAATCAGGACAGGCTTCGACTGTAGCCGATGTGGTGGATGTCCTGCAGATACCGGCCTTTCTCTCCCGCCAAACCGATCTCTTGGTGGCAGCAGCGAGTACACCGGCGGTGGTCAATATCAAAAAAGGACAATTTCTCGCACCACAGGCGATGAAGCACTCTGTCGAAAAAGTACTCAGAACAAGAGGGTGCGAAGAGCCTGCCAGTTATGACGCTGCAAAGAAGTACGGCATCTGGCTTACGGAGCGCGGATCGAGTTTCGGCTATGGCAACCTGGTCGTCGATATGCGCGGCCTGAAGATCATGCGGGAGTTCGCTCCGGTCGTTTTCGATGCGACACACTCTGTGCAGATGCCGGCCAGCGGAGGTGCGAGCAGCGGGGGTGACAGTTCATTCGTCCCTTATCTCTCCCGTGCAGCTGCTGCAGCCGGCGTGGATGGATTTTTCTTTGAAACCCACTTCGATCCTGCTTGCGCTTTGAGTGATGGTCCCAATATGATACAATTGGATGATTTGAATAAACTGGTCAAAGAGATCGATGCGATACGGATGATCGTAGAATAACCATAGAAAAGGATAAAAATGAAACTAGTAGAAGGTCAGCTCAGTGTTGACAAAAGCAAAAAAGTAGCGATTATCAATGCCCGATTCAACCATTTTATTACGGATAGATTGGTCGAAGGTGCTAAGGATGCCTACGCCAGACATGGAGGAGATGTCGAAGATTTGGATCTGATCCTGGTACCGGGTGCTTTTGAGATTCCTTTTGCGCTGGACAAGGCATTGGCATCGGGGAAATATGATGCAGTTTGCTGTCTGGGTGCAGTGATACGCGGTGCGACACCGCACTTTGACTATGTCTCTGCTGAGGCAACCAAAGGAGTGGCCTCTGTGACACTCAAGCATGGCAAGCCGGCATCCTATGGTGTATTGACAGTCGACAGTATCGAGCAGGCGATCGAGAGAGCAGGCACCAAGGCAGGGAACAAAGGTGGCGAAGCCATGGTCAGCCTGATCGAAATGATCAATCTTTACAGCAATCTGGAAGCATAAATGGCTACACGACACCAAGCCAGATCCGCAGTGATCGGACTGCTCTACGCCTATGATCTGGGGAACGAAAACATTGCTAAATTTTCTGATGAAATCCTTGAGGAGAGTAAGATTCGCAACAAGCAGCGCGCTTTTTCCAATGCGCTATTTAGAGGAACAATCGAACATTTATCCAGGATCGATGAGGAGATCATACTGCATCTCAAAGAGTGGGATTATGAGTCGATCGGCAAAGTAGAGAAAGCGATCATGCGTCTGGGAGCCTACGAGATACTGATCGCAGGAACGGATAGAGCGATCATTATCAACGAAGCTGTGGAACTCGCCAAAGAGTTGGCAGATGAGAAATCTCCGAAGTTTATCAATGGTGTCCTTGATGCAGTCGGGAAAAAAGAGACTCAAACAGCCCCTGAACAAGAAGCAGAAAAGACGAAGGCCGAAAAAACAGAAGATACCGCATCAGCCCCGACAAAAGAGCCCCTTCAGCAATCATAAACCGGGAATAATTGTCGGGATGAGGATATCCCTACCTACAAAAAAGGAATTGTATGACAAAACGTATGAGCATTGATGAGGCAGTTGATCTGATCGGACATGCTGATCTTAAAGAGCTGGGGCAGATGGCATTGGCTCGCAAAAAAGAGCTGCACCCCAAAGGCGTGACGACCTTCGTAGTCGATCGCAATATCAACTATACCAATGTCTGTTGGGTGGATTGTAAGTTTTGCGCATTTTATCGTCACGAAAAAAATGATGAAGCGTACATCCTGACGTTTGAAGAGATCGACCAGAAGATCGAAGAGCTTCTTGCGATCGGAGGAACACAGATTTTATTTCAGGGGGGCGTACATCCCAAACTGCAGATCGAGTGGTACGAGGCACTCGTCGAGCATATCCACCAAAAGTATCCGCAAGTGACGATTCATGGTTTTTCAGCGATCGAAATCGACTATATCGCGACACGTTCGAAGATCTCTATCCGAGAAGTGCTGCAGCGCCTGCACGCCAAAGGACTCAGTTCGATCCCCGGTGCCGGTGCCGAGATCCTCAGTGACCGGGTGAGAGATATCATCGCACCCAAGAAGCTTGACAAAGATACCTGGCTGGAGGTGCACCGTGAGGCGCATAAGCTGGGGATCAAATCAACGGCAACGATGATGTATGGTACTGTCGAGACCGATCGTGAGATCGTGGAGCATTGGGATTATGTCCGCCAGCTCCAAGAGGAGACGGGTGGGTTTCGCGCTTTCATTATGTGGTCATTTCAGGGGAAAAATACCGAACTGATGGAGGAGCATCCCGAGATCGAGAAACAATCCTCCAACCGCTACCTCAGACTGCTCGCTGTGGCACGGCTCTTTTTGGACAATGTCCCCAATATCCAGAGCTCCTGGGTGACACAGGGGAGCTATATCGGTCAGATGGCACTGCTTTTTGGTGCCAATGACCTGGGCTCTACGATGATGGAAGAAAATGTCGTCTCTGCAGCCGGTGCGCACAACCAGATGAATCAGGATGAGATGATTCAGCTGATCCGCGATGTCGGCGAAAAACCTGCCAAACGCAATACGGCGTATGAGATACTGGATCGATTTTATGTGCAAGAACAAGACGTGAGCTGAATGCGATGAAATTACTACTATTGATATTTTTACTCTTACAAGGATGGCTGATGAGTGCAGAGATTAAAAAAGTGACTGTGATGGGCACCGAAGTGCCGATGGTGTTTGAAGCGAGCAGTTATGTGCCGATTATTTCGATGCAGATTGTTTTCAAAGATAGCGGATCGCTCTATGATACAAAAGCAGGCTTGGCACAGTTGAGTGCCAAGCTTCTTTCTGAAGGGACCCAGAAGGATGGCAGTGTCGGTTTCGCGACACTGTTGGAAAACCACGCGATACACCTCAATGCCTCAGCGGGCAATGAGACATTTTCGATCGACCTGAGTGCCCTGAAGAGCCAGTTTGGCGAAGGGGTCAAACTCCTGAAGAGACTCTTGCGCGATCCCAACTATACCCAAAAAGCAGTCGACCGGATCAAGACGCAGCAGATCGGCTGGCTGACACAGAAAAAAAGTGATTTTGACTATATCGCAGCATTGGGCTTGAAAGAGACACTGTTTGAAGATACGGCACTGGGGCGACCGAGGGCAGGTACGATAGAGAGCATCGCTTCCATCTCGCTGGAGGATATGCAAAAGGCGATTGCGTCACATTTGGGGCGCAACAATGCGATCGTCATTATCGGAGGGGATCTTACCATCGAAGAGGCTGAGAAGATCACCGCAGAAGTGCTGAGTCTGCTGCCGGTTGTGAATGTCAAAGAGCTGCCCTCTATCGATGCCTCCACAAAGAGAGATGTCAGAGTGACGGAAGCCCAGACAGAACAGGCTTATATCTATTTTGGTGCACCTTTTGATCTCCCATACAGTGACCCGCAGCAGTATATCGCCAAAGTAGCCGGCTATATTCTGGGCGGCAGCGGCTTTGGCAGTCGTCTCATGGAGGAGATACGGGTCAAGCGGGGGTTGGCATACAGTGCCTATGGCCATTTTGTCAAGAGCCGTACGACTTCCTATCTCATGGGCTACCTGCAGACCAAGCTCGAAAATGAAAAAGAGGCGAAGAGACTGGTGCAGCAGATTGTTGATGAATTCGTCAAAAAAGGTATCACCCAAAAAGAGCTGGATGCTGCCAAAGAGTTCCTGATCGGCAGTGAACCGCTGCGCAGCGAAACCCTCTCGCAGCGTATCGACAGGGCATACAGTGAGTATTATTATGACCAGCCTCTGGGATATCACAAAGAGCAGCTCAAAAAGATCGAAACATTGACACTCGATGAGATCAACCGCTTTATCAAAGCGCACACTGAGATCAGTGATCTGAGTTTTTCGATTGTGACGAACAAAAAAGAGAAACAGGGAAGCGCACAGGAACAAAACATTTCAAAATGACATCTATATGATGCCATCTTCCCAAAGCTGTGTATACTTTCTCCAAAAGGAGAGATGATGGATGAGATGCGACACCTTCTTAAGAGACTCAAGATCTACTCTCTGCTGGACTTGGCACTCTTTCTCCCGGCTTCTTATGACGACACGAGGCTCTTGACATCGATCACTCCGGGGAAGGTGCACACGTTTGAGGCCGTCGTCAAAGAGGCGCACACACTCAATGGCAAGCTTGTGGTGACATTTACCCTTCCGCGATTTGCTCAGACACTCCAAAGTATGTTTTTCAGGACGACCCCTTATCATTACCAGACCTTTGCCTCCGGAAGCCGCCATATCATTCAGGGGAGGGTTGAGCTCTATCGCGGCACGCTGCAGATGAGCCAGCCCAAATCACTCAAGAGTCACGGGGAGATCATCACCAAATACAAGAGCACCATCAAGCAGAGCGAGATGCACAGGCTGATGAAGCACTATCTTTCTGAGCAGGCTCTGATCGCTGAGGGCTTACTGCCTGCAGAGGCGGAGGTCTTGATGTCGCTGCATTTTCCTCATTCGCTGGAGACGCTTTATCGGGAGGGGCATTATCGTCCCGAAGTGATCGTGACACTGAAACACATCGAAGCCTTCAATTACCTCAAGAAGCTTGCGAGCAAGCGTATCGAGCACCCTGCGATATCTGCTTTGACGGGTGGGATCGACGCTTTTGTCACGGGGCTTCCTTTTGACTTGACGATGGAGCAGCAACAGGTGATCGCAGAGATAGCACAGGATCTATCCCGAAGCGACAGGGCTGCCAAGCGTCTGGTGGTCGGGGATGTGGGATCGGGCAAGACGATGGTGATACTCGCAGCAGTGATGATGGCACAGCCGCACAGATCGATCCTGATGGCACCGACCTCTCTGCTGGCACTGCAGCTCTATGAGGAGGCAGTGAAACATTTGCCTGAGGGTATCAGGATAGCCCTGGTGATGCAGGGCAGAGAGGAGGGAGAGTACCGGGAGGCTGATTTTGTCATCGGAACTCATGCGCTTTTGTACAAAGAGGATCTCCCCAGAGCACCACTCGTGATGGTGGATGAGCAGCATCGCTTTGGTACACAGCAGCGCCATCTTCTGGAAGCATTGGCGAGTGATGCTGTGGAGGGAGACGGAGAGAGGCGGGCGCATTTTCTTCAGTTTTCTGCGACACCGATCCCGCGTACGCAGGCGATGATGGAGTCTGCGCTGATCGATGTGAGCCTGATCACCAAGACACCCTTTGAGAAAAAGATCACGACGCAGGTGATCGGCACGCAGGATTTCCCGAAACTCCTGACGCAGATCCAGACAGAGATCGCCCGCGAGCATCAGGTATTGATCGTTTATCCTCTGGTCGAAGAGAGCGAGATGATCGATTATCAGTCGCTGACCGAGAGTCGGGGCTTCTGGGAAAAGCGCTTTGAAAATGTCTATGTGACCCACGGCAAAGACAAAGAGAAAGAAGAGGTACTGCTAAACTTCAGAGAGAAGGGTGATATCCTTCTGGCGACGACTGTCGTCGAAGTGGGGATCTCTCTGCCCCGCCTTACGATGATCGTGATCGTGGGCGCCGAGCGACTGGGTCTGGCGACACTGCATCAGCTCAGAGGCAGAGTAGGTCGCTTGGGTCTGGAGAGCTGGTGCTATCTCTTCACGCGCAACGAAAAGAGCGAGCGACTCCAGGCTTTCACGCGCACCACCAACGGCTTTGATATCGCCAAACTCGATCTGAAGTTCAGAGAAGGCGGCGATATCCTCGATGGTACGATACAGAGCGGACAAAAGTTCAAATGGCTGGATATGGCCGAAGATGAAGAGATCGTAGCGGCAGCAACAGAGCGTTTGTGATGCAGGAAAATCATCTTTGAGGAGAAGCAATATTCGAGGGCAAGCACAAGGGAATGCCCCTACGGAGATGAAACATTATTTTCGATTAAATATGAAATTGCGCAGGGGTGCCCCTTGGGCTACCCTTTCAGAGAGTATGGTTCCGAATATCAGGGCAACCACAAGGGGGGAAGTGGCCTAATAGAGTCCGAATTTTCCGTCTGCTCTTTTGTACATGACGCGCATGAGTCCATCATTATCGTTGAAGACGATAAACTGACGTTTGGTTTCTGCCTTGAGCATTTCGACAGCTTCGTCGAAATCTACCGGTTTGTGGAGTTCGAGGTGCATCGGGACGATCTCTGTCTCTTCTGTCTCGAGTACGCTGACAGCTTCAGCCTCTTCTCCGAGGTCTTTGAAGCTCGTGACTCTATGGCCTTTGATCTTATCTGCATATCGTCTGAGGGATTTTTTGGCCCTCTCGATAGCGATATCGCTTGCTGCGTAGACATCTTTGTCTCTCTGGGTGATGACGATGGTATTTTTATCTTTTAGGTTGATAATAAATTCAACAGAGTAGCCTTTTTTGCCATTTTTTTCGTCACCAGAGATGATGGCTGTCCCCGAGATAATATCCAGATTGTATTTTTCCAGTCCGTCCAGAGCTCCCTCCAGATAGTTTTTGATCGGTTCAGTCAGATCGAAGTGTCTTCCAACGATTTGTTTATTCATTATGCATCCTTTATAGGTCAATTAAGAATGATGGTATGAGAACCACTTTCTTGTCTTAATTGTAACTTAAAAAGCTTAATGGAGGGTAAATAGAGACGGGTATCAGCCGTTGTTCGCTATCTCGCTGAGAAGTTGTTTGATTTCACTCATTTTCTGCCGCGATAGAGCTTTGTAGATCGGATACAATGATGCCCTCATCCTGGCACATTGATCTTGTATTTTCACGAATCATTTTGTCCTACGATATAGGCATAGCCTGTCTCCTTCTCGATAGTGATGGCAAAAGTCTCACCGTTAGAGAGAGTAAAGGTCAAGGTGCAGTTTGAGGTAAGATAGCTCGAATAGTTAGGAGTAGTGGATGTGGTGAAGCCGCTCACCGTTCTGCCCAAATGATCAAAGCCGATATAGTTATTGGAAGATCTGCAGCCGCTGGATGGGTTTACGGCGGTGATGCCGTATTTATGTGTGATAAATATCCTATCGCTTGTTGTGCTGTTTCCGCCATTGGGACAAGGAGTGGTGCCCCAGTACATTTTTTTGCCATTCGCAGGATCGGTTGCGGCTTCGCTGCTCCCGATACCTCCGCCATAGTTGCTGTCGGACCCGATATACTCATAGAGCCCGCCTCCTGAACAATTGTTAAAGCCGATCCTCCAGAATGCTCTTTGCCACCGCGCATCAAAAGGGTTCGTCACGTCATCTATCAGTGCCATGTGTTGGGTATAGCGTATATCTGAGAGGATATTGTCCGCTGCTTCCTGTCTGATATCCCGGTCGAGTCTGGGGAGTGAGAGTGCGGCGAGGATACCTATCACAATGATCACGAGTACGAGTTCGAGCATGGTAAAAGCTTGTTTTTGTCTATGTGAGTTTGTCATATTTTTTGCAAGCTCCTTTTGTGATACGTGATATTGGGGGCACTTGTGCCGGCAGGATGATCGAACTCTTTGTAGTGAACGAAGACATCGACGATGATGTTGAGCGGGGATTTTGGCGTGGTGACGGTTGTGCTCAACTTTCTGCCGCATTTGTCTATATCTCTTCCAATATAGGAGATATTGACATCAATAGTGTAGCCCTCAGTTCCGCCATAGTTTCCGGAGATATTGTCGAGACAATCATCGCCAAGATTGGTACTGTTGCGATCATTGGCAGTCACCGCCATGATGGCATATTCTGTATAGCTCTGGGCGAGGAGGAGGGATTGTTCTCGCTGATACTGTGCGGTGGTCTCCTGTATCATTTTGCCTGATGTGCTGAGGATCAGCATCGCTACTGTCGCCATCAGGACGATCACGAAGATCGCCGTGAGCATCGAAAATGCTTTTCGTTGTCGTTGCCACTGCATCAGAATACCGCCTTTTCTTTACATGATGTGATATTGAAGTCTTCGCCGATATTTTCCTCTTTGCAAATCTTGAAGCGTATCGTACGGCCGGCCCCTTTGAACTTGAAGGTGCTGATATTTTTCATCAGCAGGGATTTTGTCCCCCCTATCGCCGTCGCCGGTACAGGAGAAAAGTTATAGTAGAGGTAGAGGTCACCTCCATCTACAACCAGCGCATAAGAACTCCATGCCATTTTGTAGTGTTCGGAAATATGTGATGTGTTATTGTCCAGTGCAATAGTGTCTGTCGTGCCACTGCCAAAATATGGCGTATTGTCACGAGGAAAGAAGATCGCAAAGTGATTTGTGCTGCCCAGGTTTGCCTTGATGGTATTCACTGCGGATAGTTCTGATCCCGGTGTTTTGATACTGCTTGTACTGCTGACATTGATATCACAAAACCCACTCCATCCTATCTTTTCGTTGGAGCTGTCATAAAAATTGAAACTATCCATATCGGCACCGACCCACTGGATGACAGTATACTGCTCGCCCGGTAAGCTCATGGGGTCATTGATATCTTCGATAACACTTCTCGACTCATTGCTCCTGAAAACCGTACCCGGTATGGCATAAGCGAGTCGATTGGCGATCTGCAGGGCGGCGAGTTCGGTTTTGAGTGAAGCGCGGTGCTGGGCTCTCTGGATGATATAATTTTGGTAGACTTTTGCGATGAGCTCAGAGCCTATCGATGCAACGATACCCAGGATGACGATGACCAAGATCAACTCAAGCAGTGTAAAGGCAGCTCTGTTTGATGGACTGCTCATTGAAAACTCCTCTCTTCGAGTCGGTATCCGCCGATATTGCAGCTAAAGGCATGAAAGGTGATCTGCTTGTCCAGTTCATCAGGACTGCTGTCGGCGCTTGTAAGTGTCACGCTGATACGTTTGATATTGGTAGAGTTGGCTTCTGTGCCACTAAAGTCTGGATTGAAGCTCAAGGTATTGCTGTTGTATGAGCCTGTCGTGGGCGCATCTGAGATATAGAATACACCAGTAGTGATCGTAACATTTTTTTCGATATAGTTTGCCCCTGTACCGGTACCCTCCAGTATCAAGCCAACACTGCCGATGAAGTCATCGATATCATCTTTGAAAGTATCTGTGCTATCTGATCCGAGAGATGCAGATGGCGTCGCATTATAGTCATGGCCATTGCTATCGAGGTAACTCCGGTAGCTCTCTTTTGGTGTTCCGACTCGCCTGACGGTTCCGCTTAAACCCGGGGTGGAACTCCAAGTGTTCAAGATCGTATCGAGAATGCTTTCGTTTGCATCCAT
Organism: Sulfurovum sp.; assembly: GCA_024763175.1. Lineage (GTDB taxonomy): Bacteria > Campylobacterota > Campylobacteria > Campylobacterales > Sulfurovaceae > SZUA-451. The sequence goes on along the minus strand of JANTGA010000012.1, from coordinate 17,513 downwards.
CTCATCCCAGTGATACCCCATGATCATACTGACTTTGGTGGAGGCTTCGTTGATCCCCTCCTGCTGGATGGCGACATAGCTGCTTTTGGCAGCTTGCTGCATCAGCATCGGTGCAGACATCAATGTGATGCCGATGATGACGATAGCAAAGATCAGCTCGATCATCGCGATGGCGGGACGGTTTACACTGTACTTATGCATCTCTTACCATCCCAGGCGTCTGTTTTTCTGATGGCTTGTGTTGCCATCGACGACATGCCCTGTGTCGCCATGACCTGCCCAGTCCCCACTGCCGCTGACAAATCGCACACGGTAGAATGGATTGGGTATACTGTCGTCATCAGGATTGTAGATGAGCCACTCATTTGTATTGGCGCCAAAAGTGATATTGACACCCAGCGGCCGCGCCGCTATCGTGGCGGCAACATCGATACTGCTGTTGATTCCATCAGCAACGATGCTTACGTCTGCCGGGTCTGCTGTCGCGTTATCAGGATTTGCGACACTTCCTCCGATACTGGCGTTCAGTGTGATGTCGCCGTCACCTGTTGTTGCGTCATGATTGATGGAGCGATACCAGTCCCATTCGTTGGTCTGTCCTGTATTGGTATTGATGCCACGTGTACTGCAGGCGATTAGCCCCAGATCACAATAGAGGGTGACAGAGATAGGTGTATTGATCTTGTCTGTGGTGACATCATCATAGAAAGGTTTGGAGGACTTGGCCCTGCCATAGACGAAGGTGACATTTTGGTCGAGGTTTTTCTCCGCTATGATATTATAATCGCTTATCAAATCCACCATCAGATGGAAGGGGTTGCTGGCAAACGTAAGGTTGAAATCCACCATCCGAACCAATCGCGGGTTGAGAGGTGTGTTGTAGGTGCGGGCGAAGTTGTAGCTCAGATCCATCGTGATCGTACCATTCATCTCTTTGACAAAAAATTGCTTTCCCTGACCGATAGTCAAAGGTGCGAGTGTTGCTGTGGTGTCACTGTTGGCCACCGTAAAGCTCCCCTGCACCCTGGGGCGGTAAATCACACTCGGGTCTGTGGTATTGACGTCGATGAGATCCCACGAGAGGTATGGCGTCGTAGACGGTACATCATGTCCAAAGTACTGGTAGAGTTTCATATCGATATCTTCAGCGTAACAGCCTGCTACAAAGTTGCTGGTGATACTGTGGTCTTTCCCTGCTGCCCCGAATGTCCCCTCGATATTGTAAGCCATATCCTGATCGTTGGCACCCGGCGTATTGATATAGAGCGGATTGCTGCCGCTTGGGCCCACTGAGCTGGTCAAATTGTCGATATTGAATGTGTAGGGGTAGTAGCGTGTATAGTGGTATGTGTATACTTCACCTGTGTCAGGATTGGTGTGTACGCTGCTTGTTTTGCAGCCATTCAGCCCGGATGCGGCAGCAGAAGGCAAAACACTGCTGTCGTCCCTGATGCAGTCAGGGCCTGAGCTGTAGTTGGCACTGTAGCTGCTGGAATGGTGAAGCATTTCAGCACTATTCCAGTCGGCACTGGTCCAATTTTCATCAAAGATTTCAAAGCGGTATTCACCGATCTGCGGGACTTTGTCGACATAGCTGGTTCTCGTGTAGTAGTTGACATTGGTACCATCAAAGAGATCGATCGTGATATTTTTATCTTCCACGTCATTGCAGGCTCCCGCAGTCGGGCTTACTTCATTGGGATACCACCTCATGCGTGCGCCATGTGTCGGTGATCCCGGCTCAAAATGCTGGATATACCGGGGCGTTGCCATATTGTTGACATGGTTGGTCGTGTTGACATCGAAGCGGTAATTGTACCCCGCGATAGCATGAGCAGGCATACCGGCATTTGTAGTGGGCAGAAGGTTGCTTGGATGATCGATGTTGTTGCTTTCGTTGCTGTCGAAGATCTTGACGATGAAAGACTCCGGCCGGATCGCAAAATTGTCACGGGAGCAGACTTTTCTTCCATAGGTATCACGCAGACAGCTGTAGCAGTTGATGAGAGGATTCCAGGCCGCACCGGCACTGCACTCTGCATTGCAGTGTGTGTCATCACTGTATTGATCAGCGTAGAGTGTCTCGCAGTCGCCTTTGTTTTCGGGCAGGCGGGTGCAGTTGTGGTCATTGACCAACAGAGTCGTCCCGTTGACCTCCCTGGTCAGATACCATACACGCATAGCGGCATTGCGGTATGTGAGATTGAGATCATCCGCATCATAAGAGATATTGGCGGCGGCAGCTGCATCAAAGTGTGCAAATTTTGCCGGGACTTCAGGCAAAATCGAGTGTTGGTCGTTGCATGCTGTATCGGCATCGCGGTAAAAGTTGTCAGCTCGTATCATCTCTACTTCAACAGAGAGGTTGAGATCAGCTGCAGCGGGATAAAGCAGCGATGGATCATCCGCATCATAGGCATAGACAGTCAGGTCAAATGGTCTCCTTGCGACTTGTGTATAGAGACTGTATGTCTCATAGGTATTTCTGCTATCGACGACATTGAACATACCAAGCGTCGGGAGAAAACCGGAGTTGCCGCCGGAGGAGGGGGGACAGAGATCATTGGCGGTAAAATCATGATGCAGGGGTACTGCGCCTGATCCGTAATTGACCTGATAGCTGACAGAAAAGGTAAAGTGTGTATCGATGCTGGGTCGTTGGAAATCTGTATCCCACTTGATATATCGAAATTCGTTTGCCGAGATGGTTCCTCCGCTGGATGCACTCTTGCCTCTGCCGATATACATATCGAAACCGGCTATCGTTGGATTGTATGTGTAGGGACAGGCATCCGCATAGTCATATTGCCCCGTTTCGGATATCTCTGTCGTACAATCATTGATATCATATCTCACTTGTGCCGTATCGGCGATAGTGTAGCCGATACTGACATCCTTCAGATCCAGATCTCCCTCAAGACTTCTGAGAAACATGGTCGTCGTCAGAGGGACGCCAAAGCCCCCCAAACGTGTTTTGATCTCATTGTCGGTGGACGCGAGAACATATCCGCCGATATCGAGCGTATAGTCGTAGCAGAGTATGGGGACATAGAGTTCAGCGGAGAAGGCCATCATACCAGGCGTGATGAAGTCATCACTGGAGAAGGTCTTGATGTAGACTTCACTGATATCGCTGTTGGCATCTCGATAGCCGGTCATCAGCGTACTGACATCATAATTGTCGACATCGACACCGACATTGTTGATAGCCAAATCATTGAATTTTCCGGGGATATTGTCACGAAGAATGCCGTCAAGTCTCGCATCGAACATATTGTCCCGATTTCCCACATGTCTTCCTGCTGTTTTGCCGGGCATATAGCTCCAGTCGGCAATGTCATCCGTTGTGTTATCGTTGATCTTCATCCAGTCTGCATCATCGTTGTCCGGCCCCCTGCCGTAGAGATACTCTCCCTCTCCCGAAAACACAGAGAGCTGAGCCTGGACATCTCCTTTGGACGGCAGCTTAAATCCGCTGATCGTGATGGGTGTATTGTCTTTTTCGACCGTCATAAATCCATTGTAGATCGAAATATTTCGCGGTCTGCTGTTGGTGTCCTGCTGATCTTCCCCATAGATAACGACCAACGACCAGCCGCCAAATGCTCCCGGATCAGACTCTCTTCCTTCCATCGTCGTGAGATTGGCTACGGTAAAGATATGTTTTCCGCTCGCAGTGATAGCGGGCTTGACGATAGAGGTGACATCGGCATAGGCATCGTAGGTTTGGCCATTGCTGCTCTCATACTCATAAAACTCCAACGCCTGCACATCCCTGTAGCCGTTGCCATCGACATCGAGTTTGATTTCGGGGGCTCCGGTGGTTTTGATATCTACAGGGGTGCCGGTACTGGTGGTGACAGTGGTAAAAGGAGCAGATCCATCTCCGGCTGCGTAGCGTATCGGATGATCGGTATCCCAGCTGATCCGTCCCTGCCAGAAGAGCCCAGCCCATATGACCCCCTGAGAGGCATCGTAGGTCGGATCAACATTGATATAAGATGACGTCGAGTTCCACGTGCCGCTATCGTTGTCGATATCGAGATATTTGACGACATGTGTATTGCTCGTAATATCCTGATAATCACTCTGCCCATGACACGTTCCGCCATAGCCATCCTCTTTTTCTGTCAGACAAAGTACGGTATTTCCTGCGATTTTATAATTACCGATGAGATTGCGCGAGTTATCCGGATTGACCAGATGAAAAGGGATCTGAATGCCACTTTCAAATGTTGTCAAATGGATGGTAACCAGGGCGCTGGATGTATCGACCCCATCCGTGATAGTATAGGTAAATGTATCTACGCCCGATGCATTATTGTCAGGGGCGTAGGTGAAGTCTCCATCAGCACTGATCGTAACCGTACCTTGCGCAGGGCCATTGGTGGGAGTCGTCAATGCCACAATATTGACCCCAGTATCGACGCCATCTCCCGTATCATTCGTGATGAGATTGCCGCTGATACTGACACCGGGTGTCGTGTGGTATGTATTTGGCGTTGCCAGAAGTGCTACAGTGAGGACTTGGATCGTAAAATCATCTGACGCTGTCGCATTATAGGGGTCCGTCACGACTACAGTGACAGTATAGGATCCTACCTGCGTAGTCGTTCCGCTAATGTTGCCTGTTGTCGAGTCGATAGTCAGTCCGGGAGGCAGACCTGTCGCGGAGTAGGTGAGGGTATCTCCGTCCGGATCATCTGCATACCAGCTGACAGGATGTGGCGTCATAGCAAATATACTGCCGACATCTGTAGTCTGATCGGGAATATCATCCAGGGTCGGCGGGGTATTCCCGGTCGTATCCATACAGACAGCCGCACTGCTTTTCCAGCGCCAACCCAAAAACTCATACCCATACCCGTGCGCTCTGTTGCAGATATGCCCTCTCTTTTTTATTTTGGCTTGGATGGTCACGGTGAAAGATTGATTGTGGGTATAGGCTGCATCGGTATGGCAGAAGAGATAGGGATCACCGCCATCTGTTAGGTTTTCACATGTCACGCCGGAGGGTACATTGGTCACTGAGACAAACTCGAAGGCACCACCGGTTGTCCCCCAGCTGTCTGTATTGATAGGGAATTTGTCACGCAAGGCAATACGCTTGTCAAAGCCCTGATTGGTCACAGTTACCGTAAACGATACAGTATCTCCCAGCTGCGGTGTTGTGTCGTTGACCGTTTTTGTGATACTGACAGTATCGATGCCGCCGGGGGCCCCGGCATAAATCGTCCGAGAGGCTGTGTTGTTCCAGGATACGGGGTCTGGTATATTGTCCGGGGAGCTGATGGTGGCTTGATTGGTCATGATGCCGGTTTGGGTTACGTTTGCTCTGATCGTGATCGCGACACGCTCATCTTTGGCAAAGCGTCTCGATCCTGTACAGCTAACAGTACCACTGCTTTGGGTACAACTGAAATCAGAAGAGTCATCTGCTACATCGACAAAATCAAGTCCCGCAGGCAGTGTATCTACTACCTCGATCCTGGATGCACGCGGCCCCAGGTTTTTTCCGTAAACAGTAAAGGTTATGATGTCATTGACTTCAGGAGAGCTGTCGTTGACATATTTTCTGACTTCAAGGTCGGCTTTGTTGTCAGTATCATCATTGTTGATCGTTATTTTGCTTCTCTGGTTGCCAAAGGCGAAGCGTTGCACATCTGATGTGCCGTTGTCCCTGATCCCTATATAAAAATTTTCATTGGCTTCAAATTTTGTGTCGCCGTGTATGACTAGGCTGATAGTATGGCTTTGCGTACATGATCCCTTGGCAAAAGTGATCGTGCCTGTTTTGCTATCGTAGTCGTTATCAGATGTGGTCGCGCTATCGTCGTAGGTCCAGTATTCTATAGCGATAGCTTCTGTATCCGGACACGCATCGAGAGATATCGTTACGCTGACACTTTTTGTTCCGGCATTTCCCTCTTCGACAGAGACAGAAGAGGGAGAGATGCTGACGACAGGCTCATTGCTTTCACCCTCGACTCCAGCCAGGATGCTGGGTATCAGAAAGCTCCCTATCAAGAATAGTATCAAAAGATTCTTTTTCGCCTTTATCATATATACTCCCTTTTATTACATTTATATAGAGGAAATTCCACCTCTCCTCCTTCATCATAAGCCATACTATTCATACTAAAGTATAGACTTTTTATGTTTGATTATCTCTTAAGCCGCTTACCACTCCAGTTCCATCACGATAAATGGCCTGAAAGTCGGTTCACCGGGCCCATCACTGCCATCATTGTGGTGATAGATCCCCAGTTTGTACGTTTGACCGGCTACAGCGGTATAGCTGAGATTGGCATCATTGGCCGGACCGGCATCTTCTGCGAGTACGGTATTGGCATCACAGTCATTGTCGAGAAGTATCGCATTGACATCGACAGTCGCATCGGTCGTATAGAGATAGAGTGGGCCGTCAGTTGGTGCGGTAAATCTGTACCAGGAGGCAGAATCCTCAGCACTGCCGCCCCACGGAAAAAGGCTGTTGAAGAAAGCGATCAGCGTATCCAAATAAGCGTTTCCGGTACTGCTGCTGGCACCTGACTGCTGAAAAGTTTGCACCTCCCCTTCGTAGTTGAGGGTGACGCTCTGTGCTGTATAGCAGCTTTTTCCATCTTCGCTACCCCAGGCTTGGAGCGTCAGTGGAAATAGAAGTACGATCGCTAATGCCAATAGATGGCTACGTAACGGTATCATCTTCTATCTCCTTTTGCCAATCAAGCCGAAATATGCAATGGGTGTCACTCGAATTAATATACTTTACTATAAGAAGTTAAACCAATAGTATCATTCTATAATGCATCGTCTACCACTCCAGTCTATTGTTTTTTTGACGGCTTGCCCTGCCGCCTACGGTATGCCCCGTGTTGCCATATCCGCCCCAGGTACCGGAGCCTCCGCTGGTGACCCCTCCGCTGCTATTGCTGTCGACACCGACGAAGTGTACATGATAGAAAGGCTTGGGAGGTTTCGGCAGATCTTTGTTGTAGGTCAGCCAGTCGTTTGTCCCGGTCTCCAGGGTGACGTTGACATCAGAACTCTCTTTTGCGCTGGTTTCTCTGGAGATCGCGAGTCTGCTATCTACGCCATTTTTGGTATGGACCTTCTTTAGTGGTATCGTGCTGGGTTGCTTTTTCTTTTCCCCTTTCTTTGTACTTGCGCTTCCGCCGGTTGCGGATGAGGTTTTGGCCTGAAGCGTGGTATTGCCGTCCCTTTCGTCATCGTGCACTGTGGCGAGATACCAATTGTCCTCATTCGTCGGTCTGAACTCTATCAGGTCCAGGGCCGCTGAGAGGAGGCTGGGATCACGGTAGACGACGATAGAGATCGGTGTCGTGATGCTGCTGCCAGTCACGTCGTCGTAAAAATATTTTGAAGATTTGACTCTGGCATAGAGATAGGTGGCATTGTCATCGGGCAGGCCGGTATCGCCGGTCACGCCATCGTCATCTGTCGCAGTTATTTTGTGGATATTGAGTATGAAGGGATTGACCGCTTTGTTGTATTCGCGATTGAGATTGAGCCGGATCTTGAGCCTTGTCGTTCCATTGTGATCACCAGCCGGAAAAATAGACCGATTGAGATCGTCTATGTCGATATGACGAATAACTGAAGTATTGCCATCGAGTGTGAAAGTGTCATCTTCCACCTTCAGGTCATAGAGGATATGGTGGGGTGAGTGGGGTACGATAGGGTCGGGATCATATGCTGGAATGATATCCAGATCGATGGGGTGGGCATAGCAGGCGGCATTGTAGTTTTCTGCCAGATGCTCCTCTCTTGTCTGTGCTGTGATGTTGAGCTCCAGGGCAGAAGACATGGCGAGGTCACTGGAGAGATAGGTGTAGCCCAGGTCGGCATTGTGACTCTGCAGAGCGGCGGAGAGCTTGAAGTGGTCCGGGATGAAATGGAGTGTTGTCGCTGCGGCACTGATCTCTCTGAAGGGCTGCTTGTCAGCGTCCGCATAGTCGCTGACAGGTATGGGGCTGTCGTGGATCGTACGGTTGAAGTCTGTATCATTGAAGTCCGCAGCAGCGTATTCGCTGCCGACGATTTCATGGAGTGTCAAATTTAAGTCGCCCACCTCGTCATAATGAGTGGAGATTGTTGCGATTCCATTACTGAAGTTCGCGTCGGATATGCCGCTCAACTGACTGGTTTTGCAGTCCGATCGACTCTCGGCATACTCCAGCTGTGGTGAACCCACCAGTGATACCCTCTCATTGTAGGCTTTCACCGGGGCATCTGCTGTATCAAGAGCTTGAAGCTTGAGGGTGAATGGAGATCCGGCTTTGATCCCGGTACGCTGGGAGGTGCCCCCGGGAGTCTCTCCGCCTGAGACGATCTCGATCGTGAAGCGGTCTGGACGGATCGAGAAGGTGTCATATGATTCGCTGCTGCCACCGCTGCTGCCACTGCGCTTGGGGATGACGACCGGATGATCGATCGTGCCCTGACTCTCATCCCAGCAGCTCTCCCAGGGACTGTAGGCGTCGTTGCAGTAGTAGAAGCGGATAAAAGCTTTTTTGACTGCCTTGTCGTAGCTGAAGTCACTTATCGGGATACGGCCGCTGCCCTTGAAGTGGATATAGGTTCCGATCTTCTTCAGGAGTGTGACCATGCCATCTTTTTCTGCGGCGAGAAAGATGCCCACACTCTTATTGTCATCGATATTGAGCAGCTGATGGTTGATTGTACCATTTGATGTATTGACTTTGTAGAGGATAACGTCGAGTTGGATGCTTTGCCCGACTTTGTGCGTCGTGAGTGCATCATCCTCGAAATTCGGCGCAGTGTTGCCCGCTCTCGTGCCACGCTCTATCGCATTGAAAAGGCCCGGAATGACCGCATATCTCAAAGCAGGATCATAGTTGGTTTCAGACATACACATGTAGTCATAGTAGGGGTAGTTGTCGTCCCAGTCATCGAGGTGAAAAACCCAGCCTTCGCTGTCAAAGAGATAGTTCAGCCAGGCATTGGCTTGATAGTTGTTGTCTGGCTCATAATAGGCAGTCGGTTTCGTAGGGTGTGAGCCGCTTGGGGAGTAGGTGTGTTCGCCCGAACCCTTGGTGATCTCGAGGCCTGCACCGATATCTGAGATCCACCAGTCATTGGTCTTGTTCAGGTCGTTCTCTCCCAGGATGGAGACCCATCCGAAACTCCCCAGGTTGATATCGTTGCTGATGTTATTGATGGGGCGGCCATTGTCACCATCTCCGACTCCGGCTCCAGATGAATCGCCATCCTCTCCGCTGCCTTCGCCGCCATCCGTGGGTTTGTAAACGCCGAATGATCCATAGGGCCAGATCAGTGTATCCTTGAACTCTTGGAGGTAGTAGATATTTCCGGGATGCAGTGCCTGTATCTTCTCTTCGATAGTGCCCGTATAGTTTTCCCATCCATCGATACCTGTTTTCTGACTTTTGAGATACTCACGTACACGGTTGAAGGTGATCTTACTGTTGGGAACGAAGAAAAAAAGACCCATCTGTGAACAGCTGTCATGCTGTGTGAGCAGGTCTGTTTTGTACTGTGTCACTCTGCCATCCAGGGCGATCAGGAAGGTCCAGACATACTCCAGATCGGTCTGGTATTTGCAGTAGACAGTGATCGGTCTCTTGGCTCCTGAGCGGGAATCAGTCGTCTTGGCACCGATATCAGTACCGTTGTCACGGGTGCCGTTGGTGGTGGGTATGACACTGTTGTCATAATAAGGTTCTGATGTCAGGATATTGAAGTGACCCGCGACCGAAGCATCATCGAGTATATCGAGATTGTTGGGTACGTAGGCTGCCATCTCTTTGCAGGAGTGCTGGAGGACCTCGTCACCCTGATACTCCAGGAAGCGGTAATCATCCATGATTTTGAACTGCATTGAAGAGATTTGGCAAATACTCTTACCGTCATTACTCTCGTTGTCTGTGCCGTTGATGGTGTTGTATTTGACGGCCTGGCCCAGAGCTTTTCGCAGTTTGCTTTCGTCGCAGCCGCTCAATTCGCCTGTCGCACTCCAGTCAATCTGAAGCGGGGTTCCTGTGAGATTGATGTTGCTAAACTGTGTGCCCATGACGGTATAGTTTTTTCCGGCAGTGCTGATATCCCAGATCGTATCGGAGTAGTCGGTGACCAGAGACATAGTGTTGGCATTGATCTCAATGGCATCAAAACCGGTACGCGGATTGGTGGTCATGTCATAGTAGTTGGAGCCTGTTGCGGCATGGTCAAAGCGAAAGTTGTTGTTTTCATTTTTGAGAGGCAGGGCAATGAGGTCGTGCCATATCTCATCGTCATCTTTGTAGCAGAAGATTTCGAAAGTTTTGTCGCCCAGAGTTTCACCGTGCGGCTTGTCGCCCCTGTCTACCAGCTGGAAGCCTGCGCCGCTCCCGTGCGTCTCGCAGTAGTTGGGGACACACTGTTGGATGCTGCCCTCGTACCTTTGGCCGTCCTGAGTGTAGCTGGCATAGAGGCTTTCGGCTCCGGGCAGTTTGTCGCTGACATTGGACTCAGTGTAGAGGATGAGTTCTTCATTGGGACCGAGCTCCTTTGGAGGGGCAAAGCCGATACCTCCATCTGAACTGAAACCATACACGATCCAGTTATGTTCGTTGCAATCACTGGATGTATGATCCAGCCAGCAATCCTTGATCATCGTATCCTTGATCCCGGCGATCCCTGTCTTGACATTGGTCAAGTGATAGCGGCTGCGGTTTTTGATCTTAATCTTCTGCTTGCACCCTATGCCGGCACCCTGACTGTTGCATCCCGTGTAGTGGGGTTCGAGGTAGCAGAGCTTGTTGAATACATCGGGAGTCGGAGCGGCTGAATCGGGTGCAAATATGACATTCAGAGTATAGTCGGTATCGCCATCCCAGGTATCGATCAGCAGGTTGAAGTCATCCCCTGCCTTCACCCTGATAGAGTTCGAATCCGAGCCATCATCCCAGTTCGGGCAGCCTGACATTTTGTGCCGAAAAGAAATCCGCCCATTCGTATCGTCTGCAGAGATAGTGATCACCCCGTCTTCCGGAACCTGAAAGTAGTACCGCTTGTCTTCGCTCGTCGAGGTGCCGAATGTACCACTGTCCGTATAGTGATTTCCCGAAGCAAAATCGTAGTCTGTCGTATCAGAGCAATCGTTGGATGCTGAAAGAATCTGGGGTATACAAAACGCTAAAAGAGTGAGAAATATTTTACCAAATATGATTCGATACATGACCGCTCGATCCTCCTCTTTTTTGATAGTGGATTATCTCGCCATCCACTACTTCAAAAAATTATAGTGCAGGAAGTTAAACCAAAGGTAACTATGTGTGGTTTTTCAGGAAAGTATTACTTCTGCGTCACCATGAAGGCTGCTTCGATCGCTTTGATGAAGCTATCCCGGACACTTCCTGCTTCGAGTGCGGCGTAGCCCGCAGCTGTGGTGCCTCCGGGGCTCATGACAGCGTCTTTGATCAGGGCGGGGTGCTCCTCGGCGATCAGGGGTGCAAATCCTGCGAAGAGCGCCCTGACCAGAGCCATGCTGTCCTGGCGTTTGAGTCCCTGTTTGACACCGCCGTCCATCATCGCTTCAGCGACCAGGGTGAGATAGGCGGGGCCGCTCCCGGCTATGGCGGTGGCGATGTCGAGCTCTTTTTCGCTGCTCAGCCAGAGGCTCTCTCCGATCGAATTGAAGATCTCCATCGCCTCCTCTCTGACGCTTTCATCACCGGTCAGTGCAGTGGCCGACGCACCGAAAGAAGCCGCGACATTGGGCATCGCGCGTACCGTGTGTTGGGCAGAGATCTGAGTATCAAGGGAGTGGATGGAAGTACCGGCAAGGATCGAGTAGAGGGTATCTGCTCTGCCCACGAGCTGGTCTGCTACAACACTCAGGGCATAGGGCTTGACACAGAGGAGGATCTTTTTGCCGCTGATATCTGTCTGGTCGAGCAGCAAAGAGTCGGCACTGTATCTTTCTGCAAGGATATCCAGCTTTTGACTGTCCCTGGCGATAAATTCCAGCTCATATCGTCCTGCCAGGCCGTCAGCCAGTGCTGTTGCCATCGCGCCGCTCCCTACAATCGTCAGCTTCATATCTTGTCCCCTTTTATAAACTATTTTTTTGATTATATCGAAATATAATATGCTTTTTACAAAGTTTAAGATATTATTATTGTTGTTATCATACAAATACTTTGCAAAAAAGAAGGCAATTGTATGATAATGAGCGTAGAAGCAAAAATAGCAGATGAAGGATAAGAAGATGAAAAAAAATTTATGGATGGCAGTTGCCGTTGCATTCCTTTTGGTGGGATGTGTCAAAGATGATAGCTCCTCTGAGTATAACAAGCCGGCACTCTACTGGTATAAGAAAGTTGCCGAATCCATCACCGCCTCCAATCTGGATAAAGCCGATGAATACTATCTGTCGCTCAAAAGTGAGCACATGCGTTCGCCACTGCTCCCTACAGCGATCATCATGCTGGCACACGGACACATGGAGCAGGAAGAGTACCTGATGGCCAACTACTATTTCGATGAGTACAACAAACGATTTGCGACCAGCGACGGCAGGGAGTATGCGGATTTTATGAAGCTCAAGTCTGCTTTTCTGGGTGTGTCGGATATCAACAAAGATCAAAAATTGATGCTGGATACACTGGCAAATGCTGATAAATTTGTCTTGCGTCACCCCGGCTCTCCCTATGACCCGCTTGTTAAAACCATCATGGTCAGGCTGCATATGAGTCAGTACCTGCTCAATGAAAATATCGCAGCACTCTATGACCGTATCGGCAAACAAGAGGGCGCAAAGATTTACCGTACCAAAAACAGCCAATCGCCACTGAATCTGAGTGATATTGATCTGCCTGAAAAGGGTATATTGAGTAGAGTCTTTGACTGATTGAGCCGTTGCTTCTCATTTCATAGGCGATGCGGTCGATGCATCCGACCTATGGTTAATATAAAAAAAGGATAAATAATACATGCAATTGAGTGATTATGATGCATTTCCGACTGTCTTGCCGATAGTAGTAGAGGATGACCTCTTTTTCTATCCGTTTATGATCAGTCCGATCTTTCTGAGTTCGCAGGAGGATATCGATGCGGCAAGCCATGCCATGGAGAACAATTCGCTGCTTTTTGTCACCTCGACCAGAGAGGGGCGTGAGGGCGAACGGGAATTTGACGCGATCTACAGTTATGGTGTGGTCGGCTCGATCATGCGCAAAGTACACATCTCGGATGGTCGTGTCAAGATCCTCTTTCAGGGTCTGGCTCGCGGTGTGATCACGGCAGCGCAGAGTGGGAGCTTTCCTCAGGGTGTCGTCGATATCATCCAAAACGAAGGGTACAACCAGCTCAAAGTTGATGCTCTGATGGATATCCTGCGCGACAAGATCAAGCAGCTCTCAGCCGTCAACAGTGCTTTTCCTGCAGATCTGCTCAGAACGATCGAAGAGAATGACGAACCGCATCGTATCGCAGACCTCGTCTCATCGATGCTGAAGCTCACCAAAACAAAGGCTTATGAGCTCTATATCGAAAATGATATCGAAAAGCGCCTCCTCGCACTGGTGGATATCATCATCGAAGAGATAGAAGCCGCCAAAGTACAGCGCGAAATACGCAACAAAGTCCACTCCAAAATAGAACAGACCAATAAGGAGTACTTCCTCAAAGAGCAGCTCAAGCAGATACAGAAAGACCTGGGTGTCGATACGCAGAGAGAAGAGGAGATCGCACACTTCCGCGAAAAACTGGAATCGATCAAAAAGTATCTCAGAGAGGATGCCTACAATGAGATCAAAAAACAGCTTGATCGTTTTGCGCGGATTCATCCAGACAGCGGAGATGCCAATATACTCCAAACGTACCTGGAGTGGGTTTTTGAGATGCCTTTTGGTCAGTTTGCCAGAAAAAAACTCAGCGTCAAAGATGTGGCAAATGAGCTCGACAAAGATCACTATTCGCTCGAAAAGCCCAAGGAGCGTATCGTAGAGTTCTTCTCTGTGCGCGAACTGGCAGAACTCAGAGGGATCAAAAAGAGTGACTCCAAAGGCGTAATACTCTGTTTTTCGGGCCCTCCGGGTGTCGGTAAAACATCACTGGCAAACTCTATCGCGACGGCACTGAAGCGCCCGCTGGTTCGTATCGCGCTGGGTGGATTGGAAGATGTCAATGAACTCAGAGGGCACCGCCGAACCTATGTCGGCGCGATGCCGGGCAGGATCGTACAGGGGATGATCGAAGCCAAGAAGATGGATCCGGTCATCGTCCTCGATGAGATCGACAAGGTTGGCCGAAGTCAGCGGGGTGATCCGACGGCGGCACTGCTGGAGATACTCGACCCGGAGCAAAATAGCAACTATCGGGACTACTATCTCAACTTTCATATCGACTTGAGCAAAGTGATCTTCATCGCAACTGCCAACGACATAGGCAGGATACCATCACCGCTGCGTGACAGGATGGAGTTCATCTCCCTGAGCAGCTATACGCCCAACGAGAAGTATGAGATAGCCCAGCGCTATCTGATCCCGCAGGAGCTGAAAAAACATGCACTCAAAAAGCGTGAATTTTCACTCTCCTCTCCTGCTTTGAAAAAACTGATCGAAGAGTATACACGTGAGCCGGGCGTGCGAAACCTCCGACGCAAACTCGCAGCCCTGATGCGCAAGAGCGCCCGCCAGCTACTCGAAGACAATTCACTGCAGAGAGTCTCTGTCACACTGAAAAATCTTGATAAATTTGCTGATAAAAAGGTGTTTGAAATATCGCCGGTAGAGGAGGAGCCTCAAGTCGGTGTCGTCAATGGACTGGCTTGGACTGCTGTGGGTGGTGATGTCTTGACGATAGAGGCGATCAGGATCAAAGGAAAGGGTGCGATGCAGCTCACGGGAAGTCTGGGTGACGTGATGAAAGAGTCAACGCGGATCGCTTACAGTGTCGTGAAGATACTGGTGGATAGATCCGTGATCCAAATCCCGCAGGAGCGTATCCCGCGCAGTGTCAAAGAGCGGGAAGAGAAAGCAGTCATCGACGCAAGTGAAATCTACAAACGCTACGATCTCCATATCCATGTCCCAGAGGGTGCAACCCCCAAAGATGGCCCCAGTGCAGGTATCACAATGGCGACCGCGATCGCATCGATCCTGAGCGGACGAAAGGTCGACAACAAAGTCGCGATGACTGGAGAGTTGACACTGACGGGCAAAGTCCTGCCGATCGGCGGCCTCAAAGAGAAGCTGATCGCAGCCTATAAAGCCGGCGTGACCAAAGCGTTTATCCCTGCCAAGAATTATGAAAGAGATCTTGAAGATATCCCCGATGAGGTCAAAGAGCATATCAAGATCATCGGCGTGAAGCGTATCGAAGAGGTCCTCAAGGCAGTCTTGCTGTAACGATCTCTTTCTGTACACTCTTGGTGTTCAGAAAGGCTTCTACACTCTATATTTGTTTATTAGTACCTCAAGTATCTCTTTGGTGAGAGCGGGCGGTGCGATAGTGCCCCGCTTAATATCCGGCAGTATCTCTTCCGTATTGTCTTCGGGCAGCACGATCACTGCGACCTGATCCTCAATGCTGCTGAGATCTTCTGGCAGCATTTCACTATCGATGACAAGGATATCATAGTGACCGGAGCCTATTTCATCATCCAGATTTGACGATTTGTGAAGTGTTGCATAATCCAGATTGAGGCCGGCTATCATTTTTGCAAGGATACGCCCTTCAAGAAGGCTGCTGTTTGCCAGCAAAATCTTTTTTTCCGTTTTCTTTTTCTGTGATATTTCTCTCTGCTGCATCACAGGCTCTTGTATCTCTTTTGGTGCTGGCACTTTCGTATCAGCTGTCAGTTTCTCCTCTCTCGAGGCTGTGAGTTCTTTGATGCGTTCATTTCTGCTGTCTGTTGCTCTCTCCTGAGTCTCTTTGCTCTCTTTGGTGACTTTGTTGCCAAGATACTTGTTGAGCACTGTCAGCAGGTCAGATGTATCGAGTGGTTTAGTGATGAAATCATCCATCTTTTCGAGAAGGAATCTCTCTCTATCACCCTTGAGGGCATAGGCAGTCAGGGCAACGATCGGAATATGGGGCTCACCATTCTCTTGTTCGAAAGCAAGTATTTCGTGCGTTGACTCAACACCGTCCATGATCGGCATTTGGATATCCATAAAGATAAGGTCATAGTCATTTCGTTGCCGCTTTTCAAATGCATCCATACCATCATTGGCCATATCTACTGTCAATCCTGACCCTTCCAGAATATGACGGATAAGTTTTTGGTTGATGATGTTGTCTTCTGCGACCAGAACTTTCGCATCAAAGTGGACCTCTGCCATCGTCGCTTCGTGTGTCTTTTCTGTCGTGACGCCACTCTCTCTGAGGAGCACTTCTCTGACTTTGGAGAGTGTAACGGGTTTGTAGAGGATATTTTTTTGTGGTACACCCAGACTGTCAAGTTTGTCACGGCTGGTCACATGGGCGATGATGATCAGTTGCGTTTTATCGATATGGCGCAGTGAGTCAAGAATATACTGCTTGGCATTCTCAATATCGATCCAGTAGTTGTTGCAGCTCTTGCTCTCTTTGATCTTTTTGAGTTCATTGACAGAGTCAAAAAAGCTGACCTCAGTACCATAATACTCAAAATAGTTATCGAGGTAATTGTCCGATTTTTCAGGATGCTTTTGCTCGTATTTGGCGATATGCAGTGATGTAAAGGCATTGAAGAGATCGCTTTCTGATGAGGGGAGTTCTTCCAGCTTCAGATCAAAGGAGAAGGTCGACCCTTTGCCGGGGGCACTCTCGACTTCCAGTTTGCCATCCATCAGTTCAACCAATTGACTGGAGAGTGTCAAGCCAAGACCTGTACCCCCGTATTTTCTGGTCACTGTACTGTCTGCCTGTGAGAAGGCTTCAAAGATCTTGCCCTGCTGTTCTTCGGTCATACCGATACCGTTGTCCTGTATGCTGAAGTGTATTTTGTCCGGCTCTTCCTCTTTGCCTTCGATTTTCTGGATCTCTACATTGATCGTACCGCCATAGTTGGTAAACTTGATCGCATTGCTCATCAAATTGATAAGAATCTCTTTGATTTTTGTCGGGTCACCTATCAGTTTTTGACTGATAGAGGGGTCAAGGTAGTAGTTGAGGTCGATGTTTTTTTCTGCTGCACTGACGGCATAGGTTTCTATCGCACTGTCAAACTCTTCTTCTGTGTCAAACGTAATGCTTTCGACCTCAACCTTATGGCTTTCCACTTTGGAAAGGTTGAGAATATTGTTGATAATACCCAGAAGATTGTCGGAACTTTTGTCGATGATCGAGATAAATTCTCTCTGCTCATCATCGAGCTTGGTGGCTTTGAGAAGTTCCGTAAACCCGACGATACCATTGAGAGGGGTGCGGATTTCGTGTGACATATTGGCGAGAAAGAGTGACTTGGCTCTGTTGGCACGGAGTGCTGATCGTTTGTCATTTCTCGCACTCTCTATCAAGTGCTCAAGTATTTCGTGTGCTTT
>JANTGA010000011.1 GCA_024763175.1 Sulfurovum sp. | reverse complement strand
TCAAGACTGCCAAAGAGCTGGGATGCCAGACAATGGGCCTGAGCGGACGGAGCGGCGGGTCGATGAATGAAGTATGTGATCTCAATCTCGTCATCCCCTCCAGTGACACACCCCGTATCCAGGAGATGCATATCCTCATCGGGCATACGATCTGTCAGGCGATTGATGATGCGTTTTGACTTATGGCCAAAAGGGTTGGGCTAGATATCAAAGATATGAATGAAATTTTGATATAATAGAGCAGCTAAAAAAATGGGATGGCATCTCGTTTCTCATCTTGGAGCAGAAGGATATTTTTCAGGAAGCAAGTATGACAAAGCAATATATATTAGATTTTTTAAAAACACATCATGTCTACTTGGAAGAGAGGTTTGCAGTAGAGAAGATAGGACTTTTTGGCTCTTATGCCAAAGACAAAGCAACGTTGCAGAGTGATATAGATTTTTATGTCACTCTCAAACAAAAAAAACTTGACAATATGGCAGGCCTGTGGAACTACCTGGAAGAGTCACTGGGTAAAAAAGTAGATATACTCTTCGATCATCCAAAGCTTAGAAAAGGGCTCAAAATGGTCATAGAAAAGGAGGTGCTTTATGCATAAACTCTCCTTGTTTGAGTTATTGAAATTTATAGATGAAAGTATTTCCATTATACAAAAAAGATTTGCCTATATTTTATCTGCAGATGATTTTATCGCTGATGATGATGGGCTAGAAAAACTAGACAGTATCATCTTGCGCATCCAAACCATAGGAGAAGCCCTAAAAAATATAGACAAACACCAAAATGGATTTTTAGAATCTGTTGCACCTCAATCTTACTGGAGCGACATCATAAGACTGAGAGATCTGATCTCTCATCATTATATTGACATAGATGCAGAAACCATTTATATGATATGTGACGAAAAACTAGATGCGCTCAAAGAAAATATTAAAGATCTGCTAAAGCATCTCAAAGAAAAAGATACCCTATAGATGGTGCTTAAGTTTCTTGATCTCAACGAAGCTTTAAGCAACAACGTTACTATCACAGGTGCTTGATTGAGAATTGATCAAGCCTCTTCTTTCCTCTGATTTGCCAATTTCCTGAATTCCGGAGATTTTTCCAACAATGCCTCATAACTTCCCCGTGCGATGATCTCCCCTGATTCAAAGAGTAGTATTGTATCCGCCTTTTCTACCGTACTCAAACGATGTGCGACCACAAAGGTGATCATCTCTGCCTTGAGGCTCTCCAGCGCCTTCTGGATCGCCTGTTCGCTCTTGTTGTCCAGAGCAGAAGTCGCTTCGTCGAGGATGAGAATCTCAGGGGATTTGTAGAGTGCACGGGCCAGGGCGATGCGTTGGCGCTGTCCGCCGCTGAGATTGACACCGAACTCATCAAGGGTCGTATAGACACCCTTCTGCATCGCTTCGACAAAATCCCATGCATAGGCGCGCCTCAGGGCCTCCTCTACCTTCTTCTCGTCGACTTTGGCACCATAGGCGACATTGGCCAGGATCGTATCCTGGAAGATATAGATGCGCTGGGTTACATAAGCGATCTTTCGGTGGAGCGACTCCAAAGCATAGGCATTGATGGGCTGATCGTTGATCGTGAGTGTGCCGCTGCTGGTATCATAGAAGCGAACGAGCAGGTTGACAAAGCTGCTCTTGCCGGCACCACTGTCACCTACCAGGGCATAAACCTTCCCTTTTCGCGCCTTCAACGTAATGCCACTGAGTGCTTTTTTGTCTTCATAATACAGAGAAACATCCCGAAAATCAACCCGTTCCACACGATCGAGCAGCTGCTCTCCCGAGACAATCTCCGGACGACTCTCAAAAAGCTCCGTCATTCTCTCGGTTGCCGCGACAGCATCCTGAAGCTGGTTGTGGATATTGGAGAGGACCCGGATAGGGTCATAGAGCATAAAGAGCGCCGTCACAAAAGCAAAAAAAGTCCCTACCGTAATCTCATCGTTGATCACTTGCCGTGCACCGACATAGATCGCGACAGCCACAGCCACAGAGCCGAAGACCTCCAGCGTCGGGCCCACCATCGCGTTGATGAGTTGCTGCTTCATCGTCAGCTTGAAGAAGTTCAGATTCTCTTTGGCGAAGCGGCGATACTCAAACTTTTGCGACGAGCTCGATTTGATCACTTCGATATTGTTGAAGATCTCCGTCAATCGGGCAGTCAGGTCAGCATTGCTCTCCTGTGATCGCCTGGCGTAGCGCTTCATCCTGCGGGCGAGTACCTGAAGCGGCAACAGCGCCAGCGGCATAATGACCAGAAAATAAAACGCCAGCTTCGGACTCTGATAAATCACATAACTCGTCAATGCAATGATCAGCATTACATTGATCATCATCCGAGGAATCATCGAAGAGACAACCTGCTGAATGCGATTGAGGTCATTGGTGATACGGCTGAGCAATTCCCCGCTACGCATCTGATGGAGATAGGCGATATCCTGATACATCAGGTGGAGAGAGAGCTTGTCGCGGAGTTTTCGGACGATATCGTCCCCGATGTAGACTGTATAGTAGGTTTGCACGAAGCGGCCCACTGACTTGAGCATAAAGATAGCGATGATCGCAAAAGGAATGACCAGCAGCATATTTTGATCTTTGCTGATGAAGAGGTCATCAAGCAGCGGCTTGAGCATATGCGCCATCAGTGTCGTCGCGATCGCTACCGAGATCATCCCCACGATAGCAAAAGAGAACTCCTTCTTGTAGCCCATCATGTAGGGGAGAAAATATTTCAATAGTGCTTTCATTGTTGCTTCTTGGCTTGCATTTTTATCACTGCTGTCACCTCGTCTGCATTGATCAGCTTCATACAGTCGTGATGTTTGAGTGGACAGCTGCGCTTCATGCAGGGTGCACAATCCATCTCTTTGCGTATGATATGGCTCTGAGGATTGTGCCATTGACTGGTCTCTTCGTGCCTGGTGGGCCCAAAAAGCGCGACTGTCGGTATCTGATACGCTGCAGCCACATGCATCGGCCCGCTGTCATTGGTCACCAGCCAGTCCAGTCCGGCTATCCGGGAGATGAGCTCCGGTATGGTCGTTTTTCCTGCGAGATTTTCGACATTTTTGACGCCTGCTTGAGCGATTGCCTTTTCAATATCCCCGGCGATCTCTTCCTCACCGGGCCCTCCAAAGATGACGATATCATACATGCCCGAGAGTGCAGTCGCTACCTGCGCAAAGGAGTCAGGGTACCAACGTTTGGCTGAACCGTAACTCGCTCCGGGATTGATCCCCAGCGTCGGATGCCGGTAGCTGTATGGCGCTTCATACAGCTTCAGGTCGCCCGCCTCTGCGCTCAGCTCCTCGCACTCCTTTAGAAAGAGGTAATACTTCTCAACCTGGTGCATACCGCTGTAGTGCTTGGGAAATTGGCACTTCTTGTCTGCATCGAGAAAAAAGAGAAACCATGCCGAACGTCCCGAACTCCGAAAAGAGATCGCCAGGTCAAAATGCCCCAGTGCTTTTGCTTTGCGGCGCAGCGCAAGCCATCCCTTGTCAAGCACTTCGCTTTTGGTGACTTGAAAATGGAGCCTCAAAGCCTCCGTCGAAACCAGAGAGCCGACCAGTGTCACTTCGGCATCAGGATGCATACGCAGCAATGCTTCGATCGCCGGTGTCGCCATCACAGCGTCTCCCAGCCAGGTAGGCGGTTCAATGAGTATCTTCATTTTTGTCCTTTCTCTCGGTTCATTTCGTAGAGTTTGATATACTTATAGAAGACACTGTTGGCATTTGTCACAGAGATCAATAGACCTTCATAGCCATTCATCAATCCTTTTTTAAAAAAATAGAACTTTACAAAAGCAAACAGACTGCGAACAACCGCCTTTGCCGGCGATGCACTTTTTTTGCCGATATGGTCCGCTGCCCACAGGGTCGAATAGTACTGCATCTTGGCGATCAGCTCTTCGGCACTCTCATAGGTATAGTGCCTGAAACGGTATCGCAGCGTCTCTCTTGTGATGCCTTCGGGAAAAACCAGACTCTCATGGACCTGATTGTCATTGAAGTAAACAGGCCCTCTATTGTAGAGCCTGTCAACGCTGTCATTTTCCCAACCGCAGCATCGCATCAGCTTGCCATTGTAATAGTTGTCACGCACAATAGCATAAATCCTGCCCTGATCCAACGACAGTGCGAAAATCTCATCGACAAGCTTTTTAGAAAAGATTTCATCACTATCTACAGAGAGAATCCACTCATTTTTTGCATAGGAGGCAGCCAGATTTTTCAGAGGGCCAAAACCGATAAAAGGGCTCTTG
This sequence comes from Sulfurovum sp., assembly GCA_024763175.1. GTDB lineage: Bacteria > Campylobacterota > Campylobacteria > Campylobacterales > Sulfurovaceae > SZUA-451. The sequence continues at coordinate 26,371 of JANTGA010000011.1, read as the reverse complement.
AAAACTTTTACATTGGAAAAAGTCTGTGCCAGCGCTATCGTATTGTCCGTAGAACCGTTGTCCAAAACGATCACTTCATCAAAACGCCGCAGAGCATCCAGAGATTCGGCAAGATAGCGCGAGGCATCTCTGGTGATCATTGTCACACTGATAGATTCAGCCATTGCCAGCTTCCTTTACTGTATCTATCGGTACTCGATCACCCTCTTGGCGTTCAAGTCTTGACTGAGCAAGAAGGATACCCGCTATCAAAGCGAACAAACCTGCCGTAAACTGAATATGCAGCTGGATATCGGAGAGCATCGTGAAGAGATAGATACTCACAAAAACTACTTTGAGATTGCGATACGGCCCTGATCGCAGAGGTATTCGTGCAAGCTGATAGAACATGATGATGAGAATCCCCAGACCCACAAGGCCCGTCTCCACCAAAACTTGCAGATATTGATTTTGCAGATGGTTGGCCCGTTTGAGCCAGAAGTCATTGGCAAAACACTCACAAGCCCCCTCCCTGATCAGCTCCATCGTATCGATGACACCGCTTCCAAAGAGCGGATGCTTCTCCACCAAAGGCACAGAAAGCACTGTCACACCAACACGATAGCCCAGAGATGTCGCATAATCGTTCTCTTCGACCATCTTCACGATATCACTCTGCGCAACCTGTATCCTCTCTCTGAAGTTTTCACTCAAGCTATAGGCGCCTGCAATGACCAGCAATGCCAGCAGTGCTGAAACGGCCAGGGCTTTGAGCTTGCTGTGAAACTGCGTCAAACCCAAAGCAAAAAGACCGATAAGAAAGGCAACCTGCCCCGTGCGCCCATTGATCAAAAAAAGTGTCCCGACGACAACAGCAAAAAAGAGCAGATAGAGAAGCTGATATCTTCTATAGCCTTCTCTGATCATCCCGTCAAGAAGCAGCAGTGCCGTCAAAGCAAGAAATGTGCTGTATTGAATATGGTGCATAAAAGGGGTGGGGTTGGCAGCAAAGACAATAGCACGGTTCTTTTCCAGCACACCAAAAAAGATCAGATAAGAGAAGAGTTCGCTGACCAGCATCCCCGCCAGCAGCGCCCAAAGCACCATCTGAAGATAGCGCTTTTTCAGCGTGATCGCTATGATAGCTGCCGGGAGAAGATAGAGATAGGGCAGAAGATAGCGCAGCCCCTCGCGCCACTGCTCCCCGCTATGGCCCGGTGTCGCTGTGATCAGCAGCGACAGGAAGTAGTAGCTTACAAAAATGATGATCCATCTTGCAGCCGGCAGACTCCAGATCTCCCCTATTTTCCTTCTTTGGGCAGGAGAAAAAATAAAAACCAGTACCATCAACACAGTAGCGATGGGCGCACTTGCACGGGAGAGAGGAAGCGTAAAAGCATAAAGGATATAAATAAAATTCAGCATCAACTCTCCATCGATTTTTTTGAACATCTCTATACTCTCTTGTTCCAGCGGTCATGCATCCAGAACCACTGGGCAGGCTGCACACGTATAATCTCTTCCAGCGCCTGGTTGTAGCGTCTGCTCATAGCAAACAGCTTCCCCTCTTCATCCGGGATATCTTCGGCTTTGTACGCTATGATTTCACCAAAAACAAAGCGGTAGTGGCCCGGTTTGACACGAAGCATTGTAGCAGGAATAATGATCGGGTCTGCCTTTAGCTTGAGTGTCGCTATCGAATGGGTCGTAAAGGCATCCCTTCCGAAGAAAGGGACAAGAAACCCATTCTCCTTATTCACCTTCTGATCGATCAGCAACCCTACCATACCACCCTTTTTCAATGTACGAAGCATGGCTATACCGGCCTTTTTTTTGTATACTGTCTGATTGCCGTAGCGTGTGCGAAACGGTATCACGATCCTCTCATCTATCAGATGATTGTCTCCCCTCCTGCCGATAACCGTCATAGGAAAACCGTGCCGCGAAGCAAAAAGTGCCGAAAGCTCCCAATTGGAGTAGTGCGCCGCCAAAAATATGACACCATTGCCGCCATGCGCTTTTAGCCAATTGAACTGCTCCAGGGCTTCATCTTTGTTGATCACCATTTCATCTATATCGAGCCGGCCTGCCAACATCAGCAAAATATCTGAAGCAGTCACTGAGAGCTCAGTATAGACATCCTTTGAGAGCTTTTCCACCTCTTCTCTGCCAAGCTCGGGAAACGCATGCTCCAAATTGTCTATCGTAATCTTGCGCCTCTTTTTGCTCGCATGATAAAAGAGCGAGGAGACGGCATGCATCACGCCATATATCCAGGAACGCGGCGCAATTGCGGCAAAGCCCAGGAGTATTTTGACGGCACCATACTCTAGAGAAGTTGCCATCTTGCCTTTTTTGCTCAATTGCCCTCCTTTGAGACAGCTTTGTCCGACACCAGCAGCTCTCTGCCAACTTGCACAATCTCTTCGGGATCGATCTCTGCAATACTGAAATCGTTGCGATTGAGATGCATCGGATCGACAGAAGATGGGGAGCTGATTGTTTTATTCAGAGCCCCCTCCAGCGTGTTTCTCCTCGCCGGCGTCGGTCCAAAGAGCGTAATACTCGGCCGGTTCAGCGCCCAGGCAAAATGCGTCGGACCACTGTCGCCCCCGATCACCAGGTCTGCTTCGGAGATCAGCGCCTTGAGCTCACCTAGCGTCAGACGCGGCAGCGGTATTGCATCACATTGATCCGCAAGGTGGAGGGCTGATGCCTGCTCCTGTTCACTGCCCCAGACCAGCAGTGCATTCTCTCCAAGGGCTTTGATCACAGTCGCCAGCTTCTCTCTCGGGTAGATCTTGCTCTCCCAGCTTGATCCCAAAATATAGATAATATTTTTTTGATCCCTCCGCAGGAAAGAGGCGGTTTTGTTTCGCTCCTCCTCATCAAAGAAGAGAAAAGGCGCTTTTCGCCTGATCTGCTCCCTGCTCGTTGTGATCCCCAAAACGGCATCGACAAGCTGTATATTCCGATAGATCACATTTTCATCGTAGGGAATATGGAATGATTTCCGGTAGAAAAATGAAGCGGCCTGCTCACGGATCGAGTGACGATCGAAGCCCACCGCAGGACCAAGCATGCGGGCGAGAACCCCCGACTTGATCAGCCCCTGCAGATCGATCACCACGTCATAATTATTTTTCGCATATGTTTTGATTTTCCGCACCTCCGCAAAGAGACAGGAGCGGCACTGCTTGAGAGCTTTGAGACGAACAGGCAGGATATGGTCGATATCAGGATTATGCACCAGCAGACCGGAAAAGCCCTCTTCTACTATCCAATCGATCTGCGCATCGGGCAGCTGCGCTTTGATACCTTGCAATGTTATCATCGCGTGGACGATATCACCCATCGCCGAAAGCTTTACAATTGCAATTTTCACCATCAACCTTTTTTACTTGTATCTTTGATTGTCGCGCCAATAAGCTATAATTTTATCCAATCTATCCTAAAAGGTGCATCATGCTCTCTCTATTTGAGCGCAAAACCATCTCTGATACTGCGCTGATACGCAAAATGTTTGATTCTTGATAGCACCAAATCTTTTCCGAAGCGATCCTCCGTTATAATCGCGCTTATTTCAAACTCTCAAAAAGGTCGACAAGCTCATTATGAAAAACTGCTTATTACTGCCTGAATGCCTCGGGGAAGCGCTATGATCGGTATCATCAACTACCATATGGGAAACCTCGCTTCTGTCGTCAATGCCTTTGCCAAAGTAGGCGAGCAGACAAAGGTCGAAAATGACCCGGAAAAACTGTTGGATTATGACAAAATTATCCTGCCCGGTGTCGGCGCCTTCGGCGATGCGATGCAGCATCTTCAAAAAAGCGGTATGGATGAAGCGATCAAGGCATTTGCAGCCAGTGGTAAACCACTGCTGGGTATCTGTCTGGGAATGCAGCTGCTTTTTGAGAACAGCGAAGAGTTTGGCAGCCACGCAGGACTTGGCCTCATCCCCGGACAAGTGGTGGCATTTGACACAACAAAGTTTGACCATCCGCTCAAAGTACCGCACATGGGATGGAATGAGCTCTTTGCGCAAAAAAATACGCCTCTTTTTGAGGATTTACCTAAAGATTTTTATCTCTATTTTGTCCACTCATTCCATGCAGTTTGTGATGACAAGTACACCATAGGCAAAACACACTACGGCTATGGGTTTGTCTCGGCAGTGCAGAATGAAAATATTTTTGGTATTCAGCCGCACCCGGAAAAAAGTCACAGCAATGGGCTAAAGATTATAGAAAATTTCGCGAAACTGTAGATTTGGCACTGTCAAACTTCAAAATTAAATTTGATATAATTGAAATATCACCAATAGGCTTTGGCAAAGTCAAACCTACGAAGGAAATACATACATGATTATACTACCCGCTATCGACCTCAAGGACGGCAAAGCTGTCAGACTCAGCAAAGGAGTGATGAATTCAGCCAAAATATACAGCGATGAGCCTTGGCAGGTTGCCAAGCGCTTTGAAGCGCTGGGCAGCGAATGGCTGCATCTGGTCGACCTCAATGGCGCTTTTGCCGGCGAACCCAAAAACCTGGAACAGATCCGAAAGATCAGGGAGCACTGTAACCTCAAGATGGAGCTGGGCGGCGGTATCCGAGACGAAGAGACGATCCGGATGTACCTCGACCTGGGTGTCGATCGGCTGATCCTGGGATCAGTCGCTGTCAAAGATCCCAACTTTGTCAAAGCGATGGCAGCCAAATATCCTATCGTCGTCGGTATCGATGCGATCGACGGAATGGTCGCCGTCGAAGGGTGGGCAGAGGTCAGCGAGATGAAAGCGACAGAGCTTGCCAAGGCCTTCGCCGATGCCGGTGTCGAAGCAATCATTTGCACGGATGTGGGACGTGACGGAATGCTCAGCGGTGTCAATGTCGACTTCACAATGGAGATCGCTGAAGCCAGCGGAGTAGACACTATCGCCAGCGGCGGACTGAAAGATATGGGTGATATCCACACACTTATCAAAGCTGGTGCCTACGGAACAATCGTCGGCAAAGCATTCTACGAGGGAACGCTTGATCTCGAAGAAGCGTTCAGAGCAGCGAAGGGCGAATGATGCAGGAACACTATCAGGAATTGACGCTCACGCTCGATGAAAAGTATGTTGGGTTTATCGCGGATTTCGTCGCCAATATCTTCAATGATACCATTGAGATAGGCAAAGGTCTTATTATTGTCCGCAGTGAAAACGATCCCTCCTATATCCAAGAAGCAGTGGAGGCACTCGTCGCCACATTGGGAGATACCATCAACATTGACTTCAAACTCGAAGAGAAGGAAAATATCGACTGGATCAAGCAGTATCAGGACTCTATCGATCCGATCGAAGCAACAAAGTTCTATATTCATCCCAGCTGGTTTGACCCCAAAGAGGGAAAGATCAATATCAAAATCGATCCGGCACTTGCCTTTGGTTCGGGACACCATGCGACAACCTTCAGCTGCCTCGAAGTGATCTCGGAACGCATCAAGGGAGATGAGCAGGTTATCGATGTCGGGTGCGGCAGTGGCATCCTGGGCCTGGCATGCGCCAAGCTCGGAGCTGAGGTAGAACTCTGCGATACCGATTCGCTCTCTGTCAAAAGCACTATGGAAAACTTTGCGCTCAATGAAGAGCACTATCATAAGCTATGGAAAGGCTCGGCAGACAAAGCTGAAGGCAGCTATGATGTCGTCATCGCCAATATTATTGCGGATGTGCTTCGCTTTATTGCTCCTGACTTAAAAAGGATAACTAAGCCGGGAGGCACGTTGATCCTTTCAGGAATTTTAGATATAAAAGAGGCTTTGGTTCTCCCCTCGTTTGAAGCGTTGACCCTAATCGATAAAAAACAAAAAGATGAATGGATCACATTGGTCTACACAAAGGAAACAGATGAACAACTCCCCGAATAACAATACGAATCAAAATAATAATAATAATTTTTTTAACAATAACCCCCTGCTCGCTTTTGCACTCTTTTCGATCGTCATCATTTTGATCTTCAAGGCAGTTGTCGGTGATGGCGAGGGCCTTGGAAATATGGTCAATAAACAAGCCTCTGCGACAAAACAAGTCGCCTATTCTGACCTCAAAAGTCTTATCAAAGAAGGCAAGATCGTTTCTGTCAAATTAACACCGACCGTCATCGAAGCGATCGGAGACGACAATGGAAGAAAGCTGCGCTATGTCGCACAGAATATTCCGACGATTGACAAAGAGATGGTGCCCCTCCTTGAAGAGAAGAAGGTTCAGTTTGAAGGCGTGATGGGTGGCGGATGGCTCTCCGAGCTGATCAGTATGATGCTGCCGATCCTGATCTTTTTTGCGATTTGGATCTTCCTTGCCAAGCGTATGCAGAAGGGTATGGGAGGCGGTATACTGGGTGTCGGAAAAGCGGGCAAAATGATCAATGCCGAAAAGCCGGAAACCCGCTTCGATGATGTAGCCGGTGTCGAAGAGGCAAAAGAAGAGGTCAAAGAGATCGTAGACTTTCTCAAGTACCCTGAACGCTATATGGAGCTGGGTGCCAAGATTCCCAAGGGAGTATTGCTTGTGGGCCCTCCCGGCACCGGAAAGACACTCCTTGCCAAGGCAGTGGCAGGAGAGGCATCGGTCCCTTTCTTCTCAGTGAGCGGATCGAGCTTTATCGAAATGTTTGTCGGTGTGGGTGCAAGCCGCGTCAGAGATCTCTTTGAGCAGGCCAAGAAAGAGGCGCCCGCCATCATCTTCATCGATGAGATCGATGCGATCGGAAAGAGCCGTGCTTCCGGTGCTCAGATGGGCGGCAACGACGAGAGAGAACAGACGCTCAACCAGCTCCTTGCGGAGATGGATGGCTTCGGAACCAATACCCCCGTCATCGTTCTGGCCGCTACCAATAGACCGGAGATTCTCGATGCAGCACTTCTGCGGGCCGGTCGATTTGATCGCCAGGTCCTTGTCGACAAACCTGACTATGAGGGAAGACTCAAGATTCTCAAAGTACACAGTAAAGATGTCAAACTTTCTGATCAAGTCGATATGGCGATCATTGCCAAATCCACGGCAGGACTTGCCGGTGCTGACCTTGCCAATATCATCAACGAAGCCGCCCTTCTCGCCGGTCGCCTGAACAAACAAGAGATCGAACAGTCCGATCTGATGGAGGCGATCGAGAGAGCTTTCGTCGGACTGGAAAAGAAAAATCGAAAAATCAATGAGCTGGAGAAAAAAATCGTCTCCTATCATGAAAGCGGTCACGCCTTGATGGCGGAGCTGACCGAAGGAGCCACACGTGTTACCAAGGTTTCGATCATCCCCCGTGGACTTGGCGCATTGGGATACACACTCCACCTTCCTGATGAGGAAAATCGATTCCTCAAGCAAAAGCATGAACTCCTTGCTGAGATCATTGTTTTGCTTGGCGGCAGAGCAGCAGAAGATGTCTTCCTCGGAGAGATCTCTACCGGAGCGGGCAATGACCTCCAGCGGGCAACGACTATCATCAAAGATATGATTTCTGTTTACGGAATGAGTGATGTAGCAGGGCTGATGGTACTGGAAAAATCACAAAACAGTTTCCTGGGCGGCGGTATGGCGCAGAAAGACTACAGTGAAAAAACAGCTGAAAAGATCGATGAGGCTGTGAAGATGCAACTTGACGAATACTATGCACTTGTCAAAAAAACATTGAATGAGTACAGCGGCGCGATCGAAGAGATGGCCAAAGTCCTGCTCGATGTCGAAGTCATCGAAGGAGAGAAGGTGCGCGAAATCATCGAGAATTTCGAAAAAGAGAACGGAATGAAGAGTCGCCTGGCACATACAAAAAAAGTCGAACAAGAGAAAGAGGAAGCAAATCACTCTTGATTTTAATACCTGATCAATGCCCCCGCCGGGGTGCCTCTTGCAATCCAATCTTTTTTTCACTATAATTACAAAAATAAAGGAAGGAACTATTATGATTTACACAATCAATCATGCCGATAAGCAATTCAATAAAGTTGCATCTACTCTCCTTCTGCACTCACTCTAATCACACTACGATTTATTTTCAAACTTCTACGTGTCTCAACTGGGACTCTATCAAACTTTTGCAAAGACAAAAGTCTATTTAACCTAAAGGCAAACCTATGAACAAAGAGATGATAACTATCTTTGATACTACATTGAGAGATGGCGAACAGAGCCCTGGCGCATCGATGAACACTGAAGAGAAGATACAGATCGCAGCACAGCTCGAGCGCTTGGGGGTCGATGTGATCGAGGCAGGCTTTGCGGCAGCCAGTCCGGGAGACTTCGATGCAATCGAAAAGATCGCACAGCGTGTCACCGGATCGACTGTCTGCTCATTGGCACGGGCAATTGACTCCGATGTCAAAGCAGCAGGAGATGCAGTCATCAAGGCCAACAAAAAACGTATTCATACGTTTATCGCCACAAGCCCTATTCATATGGAACACAAGCTTAAAATGGCCCCCGATGAAGTGATCAGGCGTGCTGTGAGAGCAGTGGAGTATGCACGAACCTTTGTTGATGATGTCGAGTTCAGCTGCGAGGATGCAGGACGATCCGATATCGGCTTCCTCAAAGAGATCAGCGATGCCGTTATCGAAGCGGGCGCCGGCACGATCAATCTCCCTGATACGGTGGGCTTCAGAATGCCTCAGGAGATTGGTGCGATGGTCAAAGAGATGAGTGACTACACCAAAGGCCGTGCAGTCATCTCCGTACATAACCACAATGACCTCGGTCTGGGTGTCGCCAACTCATTGGAGAGTATTGTCAATGGTGCCAGACAGGTCGAATGCACAATCAACGGATTGGGCGAGAGAGCTGGCAATGCAGCCCTCGAAGAGATCGTCATGGCACTGAAAGTACGATCGGATATCTTTGGTACCTTCGATACACGCATCAATACACGAGAGATTTATCCCAGCAGCCGATTGATCGCGACCATCACCGGGATCGAACCACAGCCCAACAAGGCGATCGTGGGGAAAAATGCCTTTGCACACGAGAGCGGCATCCATCAGGATGGCGTTTTGAAAAACAAAACAACCTACGAAATCATCCGTCCGGAAGATATCGGATTGGATACGGAGGATACTCTGGTCCTGGGCAAACACTCAGGCCGTGCTGCCTTTAAGGACAAATTGTCCAAGTTAGGCTTCAGTATCCCTGATGACGAGATGGTCAGTGCTTTTGAGCGCTTCAAGGAGTTGGCTGACAAAAAGAAGGAGATTTACGATGATGATATCCGTGCCTTGGTCACCAGCCAGATGGCAAATGTCCCCAAAACGTATGAATTGGTCGGCTTGCAGCTGATGGATTGCAGCAATGGTGTCCCCAGCGCTGCCGTCACGATCCGACACAATGGCAAAGAGATCACCGATGCAGGGATCGGGGACGGTACGATCGATGCTGTCTTCAAGACGATCGATCGTATCGCCGGATACCATGGCACGCTGATGGACTACAAAGTAAAGTCCGTCTCCAAGGGCAAAGATGCACTGGCCAACGTCACTGTCAAAGTCACCTTCAACGACAATGAGCCAGCCATCATCGGCCACGGTCTGAGCCTCGACACGATGCTCGCCTCAGCCAGAGCTTATATCGGAGCCCTGAACAGCTATCTGAGCATGGAGGGGATGCTGAAGTTTCGACAGATGGACAGCAGAGAGACGATATAACTCTCTTGTTTGCGTCCATAACGGTTCAAAATGTTTGGAAGGTTTAGCCTCAGACAAGTCTGAGGGTCCTGAGTTTGGGACACTCGAACTTGTTCGAGTCAAACGGTTCAAACAGATGAAATGTTCTGCCTCAGACAAGTCTGAGGGTCCTGAGTTTGGGACACTCGAACTTGTTCGAGTCTATCGAAGGTTCAATGCATACCCCAACTTACATATATCTCTTCAATACTTCTGGTATCTCAATACTTCCATCTTCATTTTGATAATTTTCCATAATTGCGATAAGGGTACGCCCGACTGCCAGTGCTGAGCCGTTCAATGTGTGGGCCAGTCGGTTTTTCTTGCCCTCTTTAAATCGGATCTTGGCTCTTCTGGCTTGAAAATCTCCAGTGGTGGAGATAGAACTGATCTCGCGATATTGGTTTTGGCCGGGGAGCCAGACTTCGAGATCGATGGTTTTGGCAGCTGAGAAGCCCAGGTCACCACCGCAGAGCAGTACAACACGGTGGGGCAAACCCAGGGCAGTCAGGATATCTGAAGCATTTTGCACCATCATTTCAAAGACCTCTTCACTCTTTTCAGGATGGGTGATAGCCACCATCTCCACCTTGTCAAACTGATGCTGGCGGATCATACCACGGGTATCACGTCCGGCACTTCCTGCTTCCCTGCGAAAACAGGGTGTATAGCCTGTCATCAACACAGGCAGCGCTTTCTCGGGGATAATTTCATCCTGATAGAGATTTGTCAGCGGTACCTCTGCGGTCGGGATCAGGTAGAGGTTCTCATCCTCGATTTTGAAGAGGTCATCTTCAAATTTTGGCAACTGTCCTGTGCCCTGAAGCATCGCTGCGTTATTCAGAAAAGGCACACAAAGCTCTTCGAAGCCCTTGCTGCGGTTGGTATCCAGGAAGAAGCTGATCAATGCCCTTTCCATTCTGGCAGCCTCACCGCGCAGCACTGAAAAACGGCTCTTTGCCAGCTTGACCCCGCGTTCGAAATCGATCCAGCCATTCTCTTCTGCCAGCGCCCAGTGCTCTTTGGGCTCAAAATCAAATGATCGTGGCTCCAGTACTTTATGGAGTTCAACATTCTCCTTTTCATCTGCTCCTTCCGGTACCGACTCGTCTGGAAAATTTGGAATAGAGAGCGCCACACGATACAGAGCGGTTTCCGCCTCCCGTGCCGCTTCCTGCAGCGAAGCGATCTCCTCTTTCCTGGCATCTACTTTCACTTTCAATTCGGCGGTATCTCTGCCTTCCCGCTTATAGGTGCCAAAGAGCTTCGACATTTGATTTTGCTCTGCTCTGGCTGACTCGAATGCAGCATTGGCTGCCTTGAGAGAAGCAAAAAGTGTTTTAAGCCCCTGGAGGGTATCGCTTGATACCCCTTTCTTTTGCAGTTTTTGTACTGCTTCATCAAAGTGGTTTTGAAGATATTTAAGATCGATCATAAGGGTTTCCTGGTGGTGAAGATAGTATAGAGGGAATTATAGTAAAAAAAATGGAACTTGTGTTGAGTCGCACAGGAAAAACCGTACGACTCACAAGCGATATCGCTATATCGGCCGCATAGACTTCAGGAGTCTATTATGGCTGCACTATAGCAACAGTAACCGGAACACTTGTCGTTGCCCCATTTTCTGTATAGCTCAAGTTCAACGTACTATTCGTGTCAATCACAGGCGTAATATCCGCCGGACCGGTATAGGTGAAGGATGCCTTGCCCGATGCATCAGTTTGTGCAGATGCCGGTGCAACAGCACCATAAGCAGGATCAAGTGTAGATGCCGTGACCGTCTTGGCTTCTGCACCATTGCTTTGTGCATCCAGCACATAGACAGAGATCTGCTGTACCGAATTGTTCGTATCCACATTGACGGGTGTCGTCTGATTTGCCAGGTGGTACAAGTTTCCACTTGGCGGTGGTGCCGGCTGCGGTGCCTCGATCTTGATGGTCACTGGCAAACTGCTTGTCTCTTCATTTTCTGTATAGTTCAGGTTGATACTGGTACTGCTGCCGATCAAAGGTGTGATATCTGCCGGACCGGTATAGGTGAAGGATGCCTTGCCGGATGCATCAGTCTCAACAGATGCCGGAGAGATAGAACCATATGTCTGGTTCAAGATCGTCGTTGTGACGGTTTTTCCTTCGACTCCGACATTGTTACGGTTGACAACATAAGCGCTGATCTCTTTGCTTGTACTGTTTTCATCCACAATAATCGGTGTCGATTGATTGACTAGAAAATAGAGATTGCCCTCCGGCACGACTGCAAAGTTCAAAACAAAATTCTGAGCAAGCACACTGGCATTCTCATCATCAACATAAACAGCCTGCAGTGTGACACTCTGACCGCTCACCTGCTGAAAGTTTGTCGGAGATCGATACGTAAATGCGGCCCATCCATCGGCATCAGTGATAGCCGTATCTGACAGCACCAAGCCAAAAATTCTATCAAATGGCCTCATCTTGACTACCTGGCCGGGAAAACCAAAGCCCTGCTCAATCAACTGCACCGTTATCTGATACTCTTTGTCTCCCTCCGTAATCATCAATGGTGTGGATGCATTGATAAACACATAGGGGCTTACGACGACTGGGTCCTTTTTGCTGTTGCTCCCGCAACCCGACACTAGCATGGCGACAAACAATGCAGCAATTGTTGTGAAAAGTAATTTTTTCATAAAAGTCCTTTGGTCTCTCTAGTAGAGATAGTTGACACCCAGCATCAGCACACCGAAGTGGTCCAGATCATCGGTATCATAGCCCAGCGAATAGCGATAGGCAACATCGATATCTACCTTATCAGATACATTTGCTACGATACCGCCCTGTCCCCCATACATAAAACCACTCTGATCAATAAACGAAGACTCATAATTCATATAGCCGACGTTGAGGCCAAGATAGGGCTTGACAGTCACCGAAGCCGCCTCGGAACTGATGACAAAATAGTCGATTGTCAACATACCCATCTCCATATTCTGGTCTTCATCTGTATTGTCATAATAATCAAAGAGCAGCATTGTTCTCCACTCTTCATTCTGCGCACCAAAACGAAGACCGAATGTCACATCAGATCCTTTATAGAACTGATCATAGGTCGAAGCATCCTCGGGCAACAGGAAGCGGCCGCCCTGCAATTCTGCTGCACCTATTTCAAGACCGATAAATTTCTTACCTTCTGAATAGTTCTCTCCATACAGAACACTGCTCAACATTATCCCCATCAGCACAATAGCACTTTTCTTTATCATCCCAGACTCCTTTTGATAAATTCATATTTATTAACATAATCATAGCATAAATTTCATTTAATTCTTTATTTATAACTAATATTTCATATTTTGCTTCACTTAATCCACCTTTATACACTTTTTTAGGAGTCTTCAAACACAAGATGATCATTGTATAATATGCAGATACGACTCTGGTCAACTTTAAAAATAGGCAATCATGCATCACTGGAATCACATCTATGACCATTTCGATCCTGTAGCATTTCACTTCGGCTTCCTCTTGATACATTGGTATGCGATTATGTATGCCTTTGCGATACTGAGTGCACTCTGGTTCGCAAAATACATGATCAAAAAAGACCACATACCCATCAAAAACGATATCACCGACAGCTTCTTCATCTGGATAGAGATTGGCATCATCCTTGGCGCAAGGATCGGATATATCCTCTTTTACGATCCGCATACCGCCTACTATCTTGCCCATCCATGGCAGATGTTCAACCCCTTTGCCGACGGAGAGTTTGTCGGCATACGAGGAATGAGTTATCACGGTGCTATTCTTGGGGCGCTTATGGCAACTTTCCTCTTCGGGCGCAAACATCCTGCAGAAATTTACCAACTGTTTGACATCGTAGGTCTGGCTGTTCCTGTCGGCTATATTTTTGGCAGAATCGGAAACTTTCTCAACCAGGAGCTTGTCGGGCGGGAAACCGACGCACCATGGGGCATCTATGTCGAGGGAGTACTGCGCCACCCTTCCCAGCTGTACGAAGCGCTACTCGAAGGAGCCCTGGTCGCCCTCCTGATCTTCACGTACAGGAGACACAAACACTTCGATGGCGAACTGCTCCCTCTCTATGGCATGCTTTATGGTGCCGCACGCTTTATAGCGGAGTTTTGGCGGGAGCCTGACTTCCAGCTCGGTTTTATCTGCTGTGGCTGGATGAGTATGGGGCAGATGATGAGTCTTATGATGATTTTGCTTTCGATCGGACTCTATCTCTTTGTACAAAAATATTCAACCCAAAAGCAGAAAAGCACAAAGAACAAAACTAAGTACTGGTAGCATCTTTATTGAATTCGATATAAACTTTTGTCATCGCGATCAAGAAAGCAGTGATCGCCGGCCCAAGGATCATGCCCCAGACACCATAACTGCCGATACCTGCCAGTATCGAGAAGAAGATCACCATCTCATTGATCTGCACGGCGCTTTTTAAAAGATCCTCTTTGATCACTTTGATGATCACCGGCTTGACGAATGTATCGGCGATGATGGATATCACAACGACAGAATAGATCGCAATAGCCCATGCACTTCTTTCATCTATCTGACTCCAGCTATAGAGTGCTGTCGGTACCCAGACCAGTGCTCCGCCTATAACCGGTATCAAGGAGGAGAAGCCATAGAGGATACCCAAAAGCAGGCCGTCAAAGCCATAATTTCTAGCAAAGAGGCCGAAAAGCACGCCCTCTAGAATTGCCGTAGCGATGGCAGAGTAGAAAACCACTTCCATCGTCGAAGAGACTTCGTGGATCATTCTGGTACTCTTGATCCTCGAAACCGGCATCAAAAGGCGAATCAATTCAAAAAGACGATCTCCGTAGAGGTTGATCACAAAATAAAAAAGGACCACCAGGAGCATGTTTTTCACAAAATCAAGCCCTGCACTTCCCAATGAGGCAAGATAATGTGCCGAACTTTGAATCGAAGAGAGAATCTTATCTTCGCTGAAATAATCACTGGTCCAATTATTGAGATAAGGAATATGACCAAAAAACTCATCAGCCGTATGGATCATCGTCTTGAGTGTCTGCTTGTCGATATGCCTGACATACTCTACGCCTATCGTCGTAATGTAAACAATCGGAACAAAAATGATCAAGATCATCAACAGCGTCATGATCACGGTACTTATTTTTCTGGAGTTAAATCTTTTTGTCACTCTTTTGGTAAGGTTATAAGTTGCCATCGTCAGCAACATCGCAACGATCATCGAAAGCAGGAAGGGCTTGTAGACTGCGTAGGCTCCCATCAGCGCCAAGGCAAAAAGAATGATAATGACAAGATTTGTTTTATTCAAACAGAGTATCCTTTCCCGGCATACTCAACCTGAAATGCTCATAGCTCTTCTCTGTTGCGATACGCCCTCTGGCTGTACGCTCGATGTATCCATTGGCCAAGAGGTAAGGCTCCAGTACATCTTCGATCGTCCCCTCATCTTCACTGAGGGCAGCGCCGATCGTACTCAACCCCATCGGCTTGCCTTTGGCACTGACAAGCAGCTCCAAAAACTGAATATCCTGCTCATCAAAACCCAGATGATTGACACCCAATTCATTGAGAGCATATTGGGTGGTGGGAAGGCTGATCTCAGACTCATCTGCCACTTCAGCAAAATCCCTCACTCTACGAAGCAGCCTCAGGGCGATCCTGGGTGTTCCGCGACTTCGCCTGGCGATCTCCTTTGCAGCGGTTGAGCGTGCCGGCTTATCAAGTTTGCGAGACGCTTTTTCTACGATCGTCCCCAGCTCTTCAGGCGTATAGAACTGCATCCTAAAATGCATCCCGAAACGCTCCCTCAGAGGACTTGACAACATACCTGATCGCGTTGTTGCGCCGATGAGCGTAAAGCGGGGCAAGTCAATCTTGACTGTTTGCGCAGCCGGCCCGCTTCCAATGATAATGTCGAGACGAAAATCCTCCATCGCCGGATAAAGTATCTCTTCGATCGTCGTGCTCATACGATGAATCTCATCGATAAACAAGATATCACCCTCTTCGATATTGGTCAGCAGAGCTGCCAAGTCTCCCGCCTTTTCGATCATCGGAGCTGCTGTTGTTTTGATGTTGGCATCCATTTCAGTTGAAATGATATTGGCCAGTGTCGTCTTCCCCAATCCCGGAGGACCGAAAAAGAGGATATGATCGAGAGCCTCATTACGCCTTCGGCTCGCCTCTATGAAGACTTTGAGATTTTTCTTGATTTTCTCCTGGCCGATATACTCTTCCCAACTGTTGGGGCGAAGGGTGACTTCATATGTACTCTCGCCCTCAAATCGTTCGATCTCGACCATTCTCTCCATCGACTACTGCACCACAATGGTATTGATGACTTTTCGCACACCCTTGGTTGTCTCTGCTACTTCCCCTGCAAGAACCTTCTGTTCGCTATTTTGGGCAAAACCGCTCAACAGTGTCGTGCCATTGATGGTATCCACGTTCAATGTCAAGCTCTCCAATCCTGCTGTCCCCGCAAGTCGCGCCTTGACATTTGCAGTGATGATAGAACTATTGACATAGTCTCCTGCTGACTCCTGAGATGAGTACGCAAAGCAGCCCTGAAACATGACAACAACGATAGCCACCATCATATATGAAATAACTTTCATCTCTCTCCTTTAGTATGTATGGCTTGGATCGGGAAAAGTACCTGACTTGACTTCTGCAGCATATTGCTTGACTGCTTCTTGGACCAATTTTCCGCCATCGAGATACTGCTTCACAAATTTTGGCATAAACTCTTCAAAAAAGCCCAGCATATCACTCCAGACCAGAACCTGACCATCGCACTCCACACCGGCACCGATGCCTATCGTAGGGATGGAGACACGCTCTGTTACTGCTTCTGCCACATCCGGCTTTACCCCTTCGATGATCAATGCAGCCGCGCCTGCTTTTTCAAGGGCAAGCGCATTTTCGATGATCTCCTGCTTCTCCTGCTCACTCTTTCCTTTGATCGAGTAGCCGCCTTCACTTCTGACACTCTGCGGCTTGAGCCCGATATGACCAAATACGGCGATAGCATTGTCACTCAGGTGGCGAATGACTTCTGCCTTCTCTTTGCCACCTTCCAGCTTGATCGCGTCTGCTCCCGTCTCCTGGTATACCCGCACGGCATTTTTCAGAGCGGATGCCTTGTCCGAATAGGTGCCAAATGGCATGTCAAAGAGAACAAAACTCTTCTCTGTCTTGCTGCAAACTGCCTGTGTATGATAAATCATTTGATCGATCGTCGCAGAGAGAGTATCGCGTTTTCCCGAAAAGCTCATATTGAGGCTGTCGCCTACCAAAATCATATCAACATAGGGGTCGAAGATTGAAGCAAAAAGAGCATCATACGCTGTGATCATCACAATCTTTTCGTGCCCCTTCATCTTTTGGAGTTTTTTTAACGTTGTTTTATGGCTCAAATTAATCACCTCATGCACACTCTTATTATATCTTTTGTATAATATCCCAAAATATATTAACAAGAAGTGAGAATTTTTGAAAAATTTAGTTGCTTATATTACTACCGGTTATCCTGATCTTGATTTCACTGTTGATCTCGCCCTCTCTCTTGCAGAGTCGGGTGTTGACACATTGGAACTTGGCATCCCTTTTTCCGATCCTGTCGCAGATGGCCCCGTCATCGAAAAAGCCAATCTCTACTCTCTGCAAAACGGCTTTAAAATCAGGGACCTCTTCACTGTTTCGCAACAAATTGCACCCCATATTGACACTCTATGGATGGGATATTTCAACCCTTTCTATCATAAGGGGGTCGATCTCTTCATCGATGAGGCAACAAAAAGCGGTGTCAATGGCTTCATCATCCCTGATCTTCCTCTGGAGGAGGCACAGCCTTATAAGAAAATAATAAAAGAGCACGATCTCGCACTGATCGACTTTGTCGCACCGACTGACAGTGCAGAACGCATCAGGGAACTCGTCAGCGATGCAGACAAGTTCATCTACCTTGTCGCCTATGCCGGCATCACAGGGGCGGGAAAATCCGAATCTCTGGAGCACGTCATCGAAAATATTCGGGCAGTCACCAAAACGCCGATCTATGTCGGTTTTGGCGTAGATGAAAACACAGCACAAGAGAAGGCCAAAGGAGTCGATGGAGTTATTGTCGGATCAGCCTTTGTCAAAGTCTTGCTGGATGATTCACTTAGCAATCGTAAAAAAATAGAAAAAATCAGCCAACTGGCTAAAGAGATAAAAGAGAAGATCAATAGCTAGGTCGGGGTGTTTTCACCCCGACATCAATTAGATGCGAGCCTCTTCGCGTCGCTGCAACATCGCCCAGTTCTCATCAATATCCTTTTGGATTCGCTCGATGACATGCTTGTTTTCAGGCTTAAAGAGGTGTCTGTATCGCCCCTGCGCACCAAGGTAGTCTTCGACCTTGATGACATTTTTTGGACGATAAAGAATATTGAGTTCGTGACCGTCTATGATCTCATAAACCGGGAACATCAAAGAGTCTGTTGCCAAGTCAGTAAGATGGATCGTATCCTTGGGGTCAAATTTCCACTCTGTCGTACAGGCTGAAACCGTATTGATAAAACATGGTCCTTCTGTCTCCAGTGCCTTCTGGAACCCTTTTGCCATTGATTTCCATTTGTTTGGAGCCAACTGTGCAACATAGGGTGCACCATGAGCCGCCATAATCGCTACGAGATCTTTTTTCTTCTGCTTCTTACCATACGATGCAGACCCGGCTTGAGCCGTAGAAGTATGTGCGCCTATCGGTGTCGCAGAAGATCTTTGTCCGCCTGTATTGGCGTAGTTTTCATTGTCAAGACAGACATACGTGAAGTCATGTCCTCTCTCTACCGCACCTGAAAGCCATTGGAAACCGATATCATAGGTAGAACCGTCCCCGCCAAATGCGACGAATTTCACAGGAGCATCAGGATCTTTCAGTGTTCCTTTTTTCTTTCTGGCTTTATACATTGCTTCGGCGCCGGTTACGGCTGTTGCGGCATTTTCAAACCCGATATGTATCCACGAAGTATCCCATGACGTATAGGGGTAGACTGCCGTAGACACCTCAAGACATCCTGTGTTGGAAGCGATGACCAGATTGTCATCCGTACAGTTCATCAATTCTCTGACGATCATTGAGTGTGCACAACCCGGACAGAGAAGGTGAGCACCCTCAAATCGGTCATTGTTGGTCGAAAATTCTTTTAAGTTTTTAATGGATGTAATTGCCATCTCTTAGCTCCTTCTTATCTCATAAAATCCAAGTTTTGGACCTCGCAGTCCAGAAAACTGTTGGATATTTGTCGTAATGTGTCCAGCATCGGCATGTGCCTTTTGCTCTTTCATAATTCTTTTTGCTTCATCAACAGAAAAATCTCTTCCGCCCAGACCATAGATATAGTTTGTCATCATTGGTCTTGCATTTGTACTGTATGCTGCTGCGGATACTTCATTGAAGAGTGCACCCATGGCGCCTCCCGGTGACGATTTGTCCATACAGCAGACTGCTTTGAGTGACGGTTTATCCAATGCATCCCTGATCAGGTCATAAGGGAAAGGCCTGAAGCATCTTGGAGCTACGACACCCACTTTGATCCCTTCCTCTTCTCTGAGTTGTTTTGCGGCCAATACTGCCGTATGGACACTTGAGCCAAGAAGCACAAGTGCAACTTCAGCATCTTCCATCATATAGCTTTCAACTCTTTTATATTCTCTACCTGTCAACTCCTTAAAGTCGGCAAATACTTCATCGATGACAGCAGGAGAATCCATCAAGGCTTTATGCTGTTTTGCTTTGTGCTCGTAGTGCCAATCTTCTTCTGTTTGCGCACCATGTGTTACCGGTCTCGTAAAATCGAGCATCTCATCAACCGGCACAAAATCTCCTACAAATTTATAGGCTATGGCATCCTTGAGAGGATACACATTTTGTGCTTTATGCGACGTAGTAAATCCATCTTGATGTACCATCACCGGAAGCCTTACAGCATGGTTTTCGCCGATCCTGAATGCACAGAGAGGAAGATCATACGCTTCCTGGGCATCAAATGCATCGATCTGTATCCAGCCGGAATCTCTACCCATATACATATCTGAGTGATCGCCGCGAACATTGAGCGGAGAAGCCAACGCTCTATTGACAACGGTCAATACAATAGGAAGTCTCATACCGGATGCCTGATAAAGTACTTCGGACATCAGCGCAAAACCCTGAGACGAAGTCGCTGTCGCAACCCTGCCTCCGGCGGCAGCTGCACCGACACATCCTGACATAGCAGCATGTTCGGACTCAACCATGACAAACTCACCATCTACATAGCCATTTGCCACATAGGCACCATATCCCTCTACGATAGGAGTCGAGGGCGTAATAGGATACGCCGCAACAACATCGATCTGAGCCTGTCTCAATGCCTGGGAAGCGGCGTAGTTGCCATCCCAAACCTCAACTTCATTTAATTCAAATTCTTTTGCCATAACTATCCTTTACTTATTTCGCTTTCTTTTCTTTTTGCGGCCAACCGGCAAGCGCCTCGTCATTCTCTTCTGCTTCATTAAACATCAGTAATGATTTTGGATTGGTAGGACAGACCTCTACACATACTCCGCACCCTTTACAGTGATCATAATCGATACCCAGCATCTGCTTGTCTCTTGAAATGATCGAAGTGTCCGGACACCATACCCAACAATTTTGGCAATCGATACAAATATCTCTATTGTAAACCGGCTTGATAACTCTCCATGAAGCTACTGTAGCTGTGTAGGAGTTAAAATCTGCATAGTTTCTCTCTTCTGCATGCATATTAACGATACCTGCGGCATCCCCCTCAAATGATGGAAGCACAACACCCTGTTGCACCTCATCCCAGCCTACCATCTCTTCAGCACCAAGCTCTCGTATTCCTCTTTTGTTAGATGCTAATGCACTACCTGTACTCATTGCTCGCCCTCCTAATTTACTTCGTTATATGCTCTGGTAATCGCTTCCATGTTGGCATCGATAATCTTCTGCGGAAACTTGGAGAGCACCTTCTTCATATTCTCCAGGAAAAAATCCAAATCATACATTTTGGAAACTTTCATAAAAGCTCCCAATATTGGTGTATTTGGCATTGCCCTGCCAATCGTATCAAGCGAAATCTGCATACAATCTACCACATGCACTCTCTCTGCTTTATCATGCAATGCAGGAATCTCTGCAATCAAATCTTCTTTGGAGAGATGTGTTGTAATGATATATTGTGTATCGGGCTTATCGTTCTTTGTGATATCATCACTGAAAGCCATGGCCGGATCGATAACAAACACATAATCGGGGTACATTTTTGTCTCTTGATTTGTGATAGGTTCATCATCGATTCTGTTATAGGCATTCATCGCTGCACCACGTTTTGCAGAACCATACAGTGCATACGCCTGCACCTGCTTGCCTGTCGTAGCAACGACACTCCCCAAACCTTTTGCGCCAGTCACCGCACCCTGTCCGGCACGACTGTGCCATCTAATTTCAACCATTTTATCTCCTATCAAAATATAGTCTTGGCCTCATTGTAATCCCAACACTCTTAGAGGATGCTTGGAGTAAGACTTTTTTTACTATCCCCTGATGGATAAGACCGCATCTAGCGCATTATTTGTGACAATGCAGCCGCACTCAAGCAATTGACTCCTGCTGCCATAACCGGATGTCACTGCGATCCCGGTGACACCCGCCTCTTTCGCGGAAAGCATATCCATGCAGGTGTCGCCGATCATCCAGCATCTCTTTGTATCCGTTTTCAGCTTTGTGAGTGCTGTCAGTATCGGTTCCGGGTGCGGCTTTGGATGGGTCACATCTTCCCTGCCGACCATCACTTCAAAATAGTGCATCAGATTCATATGCTCAAGCAGTTCGATAGAAAATTTTCCTGTCTTGGTCGTCACGATTCCCAGCCTGGCAATTTCTGAAGCTTTTTGAACAGCCTGTTGCGCTTCTGGCAGAAGGATCGTCTTTGCCCTGCTGATCTGACGGTAGTAGGCTTTGTAGACATCGACACAGTCCCACACATCAGCCTCTGGAATACCCAGCGAAAGAAACATCCCGTCCAGCGGATGACCGATCTGCGCCGTGATCTTCTCCGCCGGAGGTGTCGGCAAAGCAAAATGACCGAAAGTATGGTCAAAACTTTCCAGTATCGCTTCAGTCGAATCTATCAATGTGCCATCCAGGTCAAAAAGAATCGTTTGCTGCTCTTTCATAAATTTCACCTTACTCCCTCATGTGTCACTTTTTTACCCAGTCGATCTCATTGTGCTGGATACCGATAATCGATGGCTCGATCCCCTCTATTTTTCGATTGACAGCCGTAATAGAGTTGGGGATATAGAGAAAGATATAGGGGTAGTCTTCCACGATCAGTCGGAACAGCTTTTGGTAATGCTTTGCAAATTGTCCGGGATCAACGATCTTTTCCGACTCGACGATCAGGCGGTCGACTGCACTATTGTGATAGCCGATGAAGTTAAATCCGCCTTTTCTATCACCGTCGCTGTGCCAGATACTGTAGGCATCCGGGATCAGCGAAAGACTCCAGCCCATCAGGACTGCCTCGAAATTGTGCGGCATCACCACCGTATTGAGAAAAGCTTGCCACTCCATCGTGCGTATCTTCATTTCGATTCCCGCTTTTCGCAGCTGATGCTGAATGATCTGTGCCGCATTGATCCGGGTATCATTGCCCGTATTGGTCACGACTTCAAAGCGCAGAGGGTGGTCCGGTCCATACCCCAGTTCACGCAAAAGAGTTTTGGACTTTTCCGGGTCGTAGGGGTGAGGCTTCAGATCTTTGGGATAGACATCGCTTCCGGGCATAAAAGGCCCCCGGCAGATGGTGCCATGAGAAAAGAAAAGCAGGTCGATGATCTCCTCTCTATCGATCGCATACGCGATCGCTTCTCTCACCCGCCTGTCCCGAAACAGCTTCTTGCGAAGGTTGAAGCCCAGATAGGTATAGGAGTGAGAGGGCTGCTCGATCAATTGATAATAAGCGTCAAAGCCGGCATCCAGCTGTCGCTCTACCTGCAGCGGATCAAGCCCTCCGATATCCAGCTCTTTCGCCTTGAGTGTGATGAATTGTGTCGAGGGGTCACCGATATAGTGCAGGTTGATTGTCCCGATATAAGGCGGATGAATGAAATAATCAGGATTGCTTTCCAGGACAATCCGCTCATTGACTTTGAAAGGTTTTATCAACTTATAGGGACCTGTTCCGATCGGGAGTTTATTGAGCGGGGTCGTCATCGGGTCTTTGACTTTGCTCCAGAGATGCTCAGGAAGTATCCCCATCATCCAGATAGAGAGTGCCTTGAAGTAGGGCTGGGTATAGGTCACCTTCAGACGATAGTCGTTCAGCTTTTCTACATTTTTGACATATTTGAAGTCATCCTTGTAGGGTGTCACCAGTTTGGGTGAATGCAGCAATTTATAAGTATAGACAACATCCCCGGCATTGAAAGCTTCTCCATCATGCCACTTCACACCTTTGCGCAACTCAAATATCAATGTTGTATTGTCTTCAAAATAGAATTTTTCTGCCAAATCCCCGACGATCGTACCGTTTTTATCAAATTTAATCAAACCATTGAAAATATAATCTGCCACTTGAGAACTCGCCGAGTCGGTTGCCAGGAGCGGATTGATCCTGGAGGGAGAAGAAGAGATCGACAGCTGAAGGGTACTTGCCGACACTCTGCTGACCGGAAAAAGCACGAGACAAGCAACGAGCAGATAAAATAGAGAGTGCGCCATCACCCCTCCTCCTGTTTTTATTGTTTCATTTTATCACAATTATAAACAGAAAAGCTTTGTATACAATATTTGGACTATTTTGATAATACTGTTTTATCTGTAGAATAATGACACATAATCATTCTTCTAAATTAGCACATTTTAATTTCCATTTAATCGTTATTGCCCTAGAATTAAAGGGCTAATAAAAAATTTAGATTTTAGAAAGGATCGCTATGGCACGATTGGTAATTATGGGGGCAGGTGTCGCGGGACATACTGCTGCTTCATTCGCAAGTGACTGGTTAGGAAAAGAGCACGAAGTAGTAGTCGTCACACCAAACTCTCAATGGAACTGGATTCCCTCCAATATCTGGGTAGGGGTAGGCGAAATGTCAAAAGATGAGGTTGTCTTCCCTCTCGCACCGGTTTATGAAAAAGCGGGTGTTGACTACAGACAGGCAAAAGCGGTTTCTGTTCACCCTGAGGGCAAAGCAGATTCTGACGCTCCTTATATCACGATAGAGTATACAGGACAGGACAAAGAAGGTCAATCCGAAGAGTTGACATATGATTACCTCATCAATGCCACCGGTCCAAAACTCAACTTTGGGGCGACTCCGGGTCTGGACGCAGGACACACCGTCTCTGTTTGTACTGCCGATCACGCTGTTCATGCCAATGTCGAACTCGAAAACCTGATCGAAAAGATGAAAAAAGGCGAAAAGCAGAAGATCCTCATCGGTACGGGGCATGGTATGTGTACCTGTCAGGGAGCTGCATTTGAGTACATCTTCAACGTCGAGCATAAACTCAAAGAAGAGGGTGTCAGAGATATGGCAGAGATCACCTTCATCACCAACGAATCATTCCTTGGTGACTTCGGTATGGGTGGGCTGCACTTCAAAGTCGGCGGATTCGTCACTTCCAGTAAGGTTTTTGCTGAATCTCTCTATGCTGAAAGAGGCATGAACTGGATCATCGGTGCCCATGTCAACAAGGTAGAAGCAGGCAAAGTAACGTATGAACTGCTCGATGGCAGTGCAGGTGAAGCGGAGTTTGACTTCTCTATGCTTATTCCTCCTTTTGCAGGCGTTGGCTTCACAGCGTTTGATAAAGCAGGTGAGGATATCACCAGCAAACTCTTCGCACCAAACGGCTTCATGAAAGTCGATGCCAAGTATGATGCAGGCGCTTATGAAAACTGGAAAGCTTCCGACTGGCCTCGAACACTACAAAACCCAGACTACAAAAATATCTTTGCAGCAGGTATCGCCTTTGCACCGCCGCATATCATCTCCAAGCCGATGAGTTCACCCAACGGTACACCGATCAACCCAACACCGCCAAGAACCGGTATGCCGTCTGCAATGATGGGCAAAGCAGTTGCTGCAAGTATCTGCGATATGATCAAGGGTAAAACCAATGAGCCTACGCATACTGCCTCTATGTCAGAGATGGGTGCAGCCTGTGTCGCATCTGCAGGTAAAGGTCTCTTCAACGGTACTGCAGCCGCGATGACTGTCTACCCTATCATCCCTGACTTTGAAAAGTATCCGGGAACAGGTCGTGACCTCAACGGTACGACAGGAGAGATTGGATTGGCAGCACACTGGGTCAAGCATATCCTGCACCATGCCTTTATCTGGAAAGCCAAGCTCAAGCCAGGCTGGACCCTGATCCCGGAATAAGCAAAAGAGTGGAATGCGGTCTGCCGCTTCCAAATAAATTAATACAACATAGGAGAAATAATGGCAACAGAACATGTAAAACATATCGAAGCCTACAGCCCGCAGTTTGGAACAATGATTCCTTCAGGTTTTCAAAAATGGTTGAGAACATGTGTCTTGTGGCAACTGGTACGTTTTGTCGCGATCAACATCAAAATGACCATGCTGATCCTCAAGAGTCACCACTAAAACCCTCCACTGTCTCTAAGAGGCAGTGCTGAGCCTGCTTATATAATATTTACACTCCATTTCATCCAATCTCTATCACATTAAGGAAAAGTTTATGGTCGAAAAAATCCTGCAATATCCAGATGAACGCATCAATATCGGCTCCGGAAATGTCCGTTTTTTCGACGAAGAACTCTGGGAACTGATCGAAAACCTCAAAGAGACTGCCGAGGCAAACGACGCGCGAGGTCTGGCAGCCATCCAAGTCGCTGTACCTCTCGCTGTCGTCGTCGTCAAAGATGAGCAGGATCACTGGATCGAACTGATCAACCCGCGCATCATCCGACACGAAGGAAACGTACTCTCCACAGAAAGCACACTCTATCTTCCCGATGTTACAGAGGAGATACCCCGCTTCAACAAAATCTCCATCGTCTACCAGGATCGCCACGGCGAGCAGAAGACAATGATCGCCCAAGGAGATTTCGGCTTCCTGCTTCAGCGAAAGATCGATTATATCTTCGGGGGGACCTTCATCAACAAGCTGGACAAAAAAGAGCGGAAGAAAGCGCAAAAAGGCCTCGCCGAGAGTGGCCTCAACGGCGACTTCAATGCCTGCCCTACTTTTTCCAAACGTGAATATTTCAAAAGCGCTATGAACAAACTGCTCTTTTTTGAAGCACTCTCTCTCACGGCACCCCTCTTTCATCCTTCCGCAGAAACACTCTCCATCCTCTACCATTTCGGGCAATTTGTCACGATCACAGTTATACTGCTGATCGCAGGATATCTTGCCTACGCCAAATACGAAGCAGAGAAGTATGTCTCCTGCACGGGATGTCAAGTAGTCGGGATCACAGCCGTCGCAGTCAAATACTTTTTGGCAGCATTACTCATTTTCGCAGGCAGCTATTTTTTGCTCAGCGCCAACTAGTGCGAGAGATGCTGCCTGGCCAGGCAGCTTTTATCTCAATATGACATTTATCCGCCCTCCTGGCTCTCTTTTTCCTATACTGTCAAAACAGGACAATAAAAAGAGGAGAC
>JANTGA010000010.1 GCA_024763175.1 Sulfurovum sp. | reverse complement strand
TATCCGTCTTTTGAGATGATCTCCCCCCGAAGTGAACGATCGTGAATGGTCGAAACCGAAGAGGGCATATGGCGACCAGAAGTGATGGTGCGAAAGACGCTGAAAAGAAAAATAGCAATCAGAATAACGAAGAGGATATAGAGCATATAGAGCTTTTTGCCCCTCCTCTGGCGCATCTCCTCTGTCTGTTTTTCTAGCATTTTTTCTTCACCGTTTTTTCCTGCACCAAAAGATAAGTGATATTTTAGTTAAATCTATCTTCAGTTTGACTATTTATTGGATAAAATACGCTTCAATATTCCAAAACCTGAAAGAAGCCTGATGATTGACAAACAGTTACTGATCGGAGTGGTTATCCTGATGACGCTTTCGTTGTTGATGAGCTACTCTCTCACGACCTATGTGGTACTGCACCAGAATGTGATGCAGAATCATCCATATGGAGATATGCACTTTTTTATTCGTCAGGCTGCCTCTGTTTTGCTTGGATTGATTGTGATGGTTTTGATCAGTAAGCTTGATCCGGATATTTGGTTCAGCAAGATCGGATTTGCACTCTTTTTTCTTTTTTTCTTTTTGATGGTGGCGATGCAATTTATGCCTGCATCGATGGTCAAAGAGGTGGGAGGTGCGAAGCGCTGGATACACCTGGGTCCGGCTTCGATCGCACCGGTAGAGTTTTTCAAAGTCGGATTTGTCTTCTTTCTTTCGTGGAGTTTTGCGCGCAGGTTGATCACAGAAGAGAAGCTAAGTCTCTGGGAAGAGTTTAAAATGCTTCTGCCTTATCTCGTCATTTTTGGTTTGGCTGTCTTGCTGATCGCAGTCTTCCAAAAAGATCTGGGGCAAGTTGTTGTGCTGGCGGGAGCGCTGATGGTACTTTTTGTTCTTGCCGGACGGAGTATGAAGTTTTTTTGGGTGATGCTCAGCTTGAGTCTTGTTGCTTTCGCAGGGTTGATCTGGATGGCGCCCCACCGGATCAAGCGGGTATTGAGCTGGTGGTCCACAGTGCAGGATACGATCCTCTCTTTTCTTCCCTTTGAAGCCACCAAACAATTGCACATCGCAGCGGGGAAGGAGCCTTACCAGATCTCCAACTCTCTCAATGCGATCGAAAATGGAGGTTTTTTCGGGCAGGGATTGGGAAATGGACAGTTCAAACTGGGGTATGTCTCAGAAGTGCATACGGACTTTGTGCTCTCCGGCCTGACAGAAGAGTTTGGCTTTGTGGGGCTACTGCTGGTGATATCGGTCTTCCTCTTCATCATCTTCAGGCTCAACAAGATCGCAACGGATGTGCGAGAGCCTCACTATGCACTTTTTACGGTTGGAGTCGCACTGTTGATCGGCTTGGCCTTGATCGTCAACAGTTATGGGATCAGCGGGATGACACCGATCAAAGGCATCGCTGTGCCTTTCCTCAGCTACGGGGGTTCGCAGATCCTGGCAAACAGTATCGCGATCGGAATGGTGTTGATGATATCCAAAAAAAGAATACGTCAAAAGAAGCCAAGCAAAAAAGCACCCGCTGCCACCCGAAAAGAGGCGCAGATATGAGTATCGTGATGACGGGCGGAGGGACAGGCGGTCATCTGGTGATCATCAAGGCAGTCAAAGAGCAGCTGAAGGGTGAGCAGCTGATCTATATCGGGTCGACCGCAGGACAGGACAGGCAGTGGTTTGGAGAGGATGATGATTTTGCCTCTACCTATTTTCTGGAAACCAGAGGCGTGGTCAACCAGGGGTTGACAGGAAAGATCAAATCGCTGATGATGCTTTTTCGTGCGACGAGGGAAGCGATGAGGCTTCTGGACAAGCATCATGCCAAGGTAGTCTTTTCTGTCGGCGGGTTTTCTGCGGCAGCGACCTCCTTTGCTGCCAGGCTCAAGGGTATTCCTCTGGTCATCCACGAACAAAATGCCGCATTGGGCTCACTCAACAAGATGCTCAAGTCCTCAGCTGCTGCCTTCGTCTCCTCCTATCTCGAGGAGAGCCCGATCCACGCATATCCGATCAAATCGATCTTCTTTGAGCAGGCGCACATCCGCAGCAGAGTCAAAAAGATCATCTTTTTGGGCGGGTCACAGGGGGCACAGGCGATCAATGAGCTGGCACTCTCTTTGGCACCAAAACTCAAAGAGAAGGGAATAGGGATCATCCACCAGGCAGGAGAAAAAAATATTGACAAAGTCAGAAAAAACTACTCCGCATTGGGGGTCGAAGCAGAAGTGTTTGGGTTTACGACGCATCTTGCAGATTTGATGAATGAAGCCGATTTTGCTGTTGCCAGGGCGGGGGCATCGACACTGTGGGAGCTTTCTGCCGCGGGTCTCCCGGCTCTGTTTATCCCTTACCCCTATGCAGCAGGTGATCATCAGTATTACAATGCCAAATTTTTGACAGACAAAGGATTGGCCTGGTTGATGAGGGAGGACGAAATTGACGAGATGCAGATTTTGTCGCTGCTGGATCAGTCGATGCAGAGAGCAAGTCAGGGGCTGATCGATATGGTCGAGAGGGATGGGAGCCGGCAGATCGCAGCACTCCTGAAAAGTAACAGATGATACTTTATGCATCTATCGTAAAATTATTTTATAAGTATATAAGCTAGTAGAGCATATAATTTTCTTAAATACATTTTAAGGAGATCTGATGAAAAAGTTACTATTTTTGGCTGGTTTGGCATCAGCTGCAGTGATCTTGAGTGGTTGTGGAGGCGGTGGTGGCGGAGGATATGTGCCTCCGCCACCACCGCCTGCCCCCAGCATACTCTATCTGGACGGGGATATGGGGCCGGCAGTGGGTGTGCCCTATCTGTGCGATTCGGGGACAGGCGTGACAGATCCGGATGGCGGCTTTCTATTCTATCCGGGTGATAGCTGCTCATTCGATTTGACAGGATATGATGGAACGATATTTTTTACAGACAATCTCTATATCGATTATGCTGACAATACCGGTGTATCCGGGATATCCTACGATTGCTTTTCAGGGCTTACGGGTGTGACCGATCTGAATGGCTATTTTGACTATGATGTCGATGATGAGTGTACCTTCTATCTGTAGAATCTAAGATATCGGGTGATATATTTTCGTCTTTTTTGATGGGAATATATCAACCCTTCTAATTTTAATCCCCCCTAACCACATTTTCGCTAAAATACTTTTACTTTAAACAGAAGGTATTTTTATGGATATCAGACAATCCTTTTTAGATTTTTTTCAAAACAAAGGACATCAGCTTGTACCAAGTTCTCCCTTGGTTCCGGATGATCCGACGCTGCTTTTTACCAATGCAGGAATGGTTCAATTCAAAAATATTTTCACCGGTGAAGCGCCCGTCCCGACACCTCCCCGTGCGACCTCTTCACAGACCTGTATCCGTGCAGGAGGCAAGCATAATGACTTGGACAATGTCGGCTATACGGCACGCCACCATACATTTTTTGAAATGCTCGGGAACTTCTCTTTTGGCGATTACTTCAAGAAGGAGGCGATTGCCTATGCCTGGGAGTTTGTCACTGGTGCGGATTATCTGGCGCTTCCGGTAGAGAAGATATGGGTGACGGTTCACGATAGTGATGACGATGCATTTGAGCTGTGGAAGCACCATATTGCAGAAGATCGCATCATCCGTTTCGGGGACAAAGATAACTTTTGGCAGATGGGCGATACGGGTCCCTGCGGGCCCTGTTCGGAGATTTTTTATGATCAGGGTGCCGAGCATTTTCATTCTGAAGAGGATGTGATGGGTGGCGAGGGAGATCGATTTCTCGAGATTTGGAATCTGGTCTTTATGCAGTATGAGAGAGATGCGGAGGGGACGCTGCATCCGCTGCCTCATCCCAGTATCGATACGGGGATGGGACTGGAGCGGGTCATCGCGATCAAAGAGGGTGTGATCAACAACTTCGACTCCTCTTCTTTCAAACCTCTTATCGACGCGATCATCGCGATCGTCGGTACTGCACCGACGGCAGAGACGATCGCCAGCTATCGTGTCATCGCTGACCACCTTCGTTCGACCACCTTTCTTTTGGCCCAGGGGGTCAATTTCGACAAAGAGGGGCGGGGCTATGTCCTGCGCCGGATTATGCGTCGGGCGATACGACACGGCTATCTGCTGGGGCTACGAGAGCCTTTTATGTATCGGCTGGTTGACAGTCTGGTTGATCTGATGGGGGATCACTACCGCTATTTGAGAGAGAAATCCGAAGCAGTCAAGACTGCTATGAAGCGTGAAGAGGAGGGGTTCTTTTCGACGATTGAAGCAGGAATAACACTCTTCAATAAAGAGATGGTGAACACAGTAGATATCTTCTCGGGAGAGGTGGCATTCAAGCTCTACGACACCTATGGATTCCCGTTGGATCTGACGCAGGATATGCTGCGGGAGAAGGGCATCGCACTCGATCAGGCCGCTTTTGACGCCAGGATGAACGCCCAGAGAGCCCAGTCCAAGGCGGGATGGAAAGGAACAGGTGATGCCGTAGCGACCGGTGACTTCAAAGCCCTCAAAGAGATGTTTGGTGTCAATGCATTCGTCGGCTATGACAATACCTCTACAAAAGCCAAAGTCCTGGCGCTGCTGGATGAAGACTTCAAGCAGACTGAAGCGATAGACGGCAAGGGGTGGGTGCTTCTGGACAAGACACCATTCTATGCGGAGTCAGGCGGCCAGGTAGGCGATCGCGGAACGCTGAACGAAGCAGTCAAAGTCCTCGATACAAAGAAGTTTTTGGAGATGAATCTCTCCCAAGTCGAGGGGTCTCTGAAAGTAGGCGAGTATGCCGAAGCGGTCGTGGATCATTCACGCAGAGAGGTCGAAAAACATCACTCGGCGACACACTTGCTCCATGCAGGACTCAGAGAGATACTGGGCGACCATATCGCGCAGGCAGGATCACGCAATGATGACAAGCGTCTCCGTTTTGACTTTAGTCATCCAGAGGCGATGAGCCGCGAAGAGATCAGCAGTGTGGAAGAGTGGGTCAATGACAAGATCGCCCGGGGTATTGCGCAGGAGACGAAAGTCATGGGTGTCGATGATGCTAAAGCGTCCGGCGCGATGGCGCTCTTTGGCGAGAAGTACGGTGACAAGGTAAGAGTCGTTCGTTTCGAGGATGCATCCGTAGAACTCTGCGGCGGAACCCACGTCTCCAATACGGCAGAGATTGGTCTCTTCATGGTCACCAAAGAGAGTGGGGTCAGTGCAGGGGTGCGCCGTATCGAGGCTGTCTGCGGGAGAAGCGCTGTCGCCGCAGTGAAAGGACTCAGAGAAGAGTTGGCCGAGATCCGATCTGAGGTCAAAAATCAAAATCCGATCATCGGTATCACCAAACTCAAAGAGCAGGTCAAAACCCTCAAGGGCGAGCTTCAGGCAGCCCTCAACAGCAGCAAAAAAACACTGGCTGCCACTGAGATCAATGGTGTGACAGTGATTGTCGATGAGGTCGAGACCGGAGATATCAAAACACTGATCGATGAAGCAAAAAACAGTCATCCTCGATTGGCCATGATGCTCTTTCAGAAAAAAGGCGACAAAGTACTGATCGCAGCAGGCTCCAAAGAGAGTCCCGTCAAAGCAGGCGAGTGGATCAAGACGATTGCACCGATCCTCGGCGGCGGCGGCGGCGGACGTCCTGACTTCGCACAGGCAGGCGGCAGGGACACAAGCAAGATCGGTGAAGCGATCGAAGAGTCCAAAGTCTATCTGAGTGAAATACTCGAAGGCGGCAATTAGGATGAAAGCATGGATGGTGGAATTTTTCGGAAGCTATGCCCATGAGATCGTCTTTTTGCATGTTCTTAGCGCCTTTGTCTGGGTAGGAGGGATGATCGCCATTCGTCTAGCTGTCCATCCTGTCCTGCAGTCGATCGAGGACCCAAAGCTGAAACTCGGCAAAACACTGGCGATCACAGGAAAGTTTTTCCATATTGTTATCCCTTTCATCCTTCTGATTATCTTGACTGCGATTATCATGTCGGTTGGACTTGGTTTCAGAGCAGCAGCGGTAGACAGTTCGGGTGCGATCATCTCAGAGTCAGCCTTTGCGACCTATCAGCTGGTCCATCTCAAGGAGGTGTTGTGGACGGTGATGGCAGCCAATTTCACCTGGATGTACATCAAGCGCCGCAAAGCACAGCAGCTTTTTGACGCAGGAGATCTTCCTGCCGCCAAGGCACAAGTAGCGATCATTCCCAAGCTTTTGCTTCCGATCAATATCGTCTTGGGTATTGCAGCGATCTGGCTTGGCATCGCACTGAGAGGACTCTAAAGCAATGGACAATGAGCAGGCAGTAGCGAACAGCGATAGAGTCAGGGATGCCGGGCTGTGTCTCTGTTCCGCTTCGAAGTCCAGAGCATTGCTGCTGAAGCAGTTTGGGATCGACTTTGTCCAGCGTCCGGTGGACTTCGATGAGGAGGCGATCGAGACGAGAGTTGCGCGTGACTTTGTCTACGCGGCCAGCAAAGGGAAGATGGAGGCAGCAGTCGATGCATATGGTTTGGAGATACCGCTACTCTGCGCCGACTCGGTGATCGCAGCTGCAGACGGTACAATCCTGCGCAAAGCCAGAGACAGAGAGGATGCCGAGCGTATCCTGAGGATACAGAGCGGATCAAAGATCGCTATCATCTCCTCCGTGCAGTATCGCAGTGAAAAACTCCTTTTTGTGAATACCTCCGCAACCTACTACGACTTCGCCCCCTTTGAAGAGAAAGACCTCGAAGCCTATCTGCACAGCGGTCTCTGGAGAGGGAAAGCAGGCGGCTGCATGGTCGAGGGATTTTGCAAAAAATATATCCGATCGGCGAAGGGCCTGGAGAGTACAGCGATGGGCTTGCAGGTGGAGAAATTATTGCCATGGATTGCGTAGAGATAGTATCATTTGGCTTTAAGTAATTTTTCATATAATAAATAAATCATATATGAAAAGGAGACTGTATGCAAACTATTTCAATCTCTGAGATACAGAGAAGTTTACACAAATTGGACAGTTTTGATATTGTTGAGATTGTAGACAAAAAACGCAATAAAATCAAAGGATATTTCCTGGATAGCTCCTATCAGTCTTTCATAGAAAAACTAACACAAAATAAAGAGAATAAAAAGAGTAATCTGCTCAATATCGTAGGAATTATTGACAGCAAAGAAGATATCGAGACGACAGAAGAGAGCTTGAGAGAAGAGAGACTTTCACGATATGACTAAGATTTTTTTAGATACTAATTTCTTTTTAGATATTTTGGATAGTTCACGAAAGAGGCATCAACAAGCTCAAAAATGTTTAAACTATTTTCTGAATGATAGTATCAAGCTTTATACGAGTAGTGATATTATCAGTACGGTCTCATATTTTTTGCAGAAGAATTTGACGATGAGTGAGGTTATAAGAAATATAGATTTCATCGTGCAGGAGATTACTGTCTTGTCGGGCAACAATGATGATTTTATCATGCTCAATCAATTGATAGCCAGTAAACTGGAAGAGAGGAGTCTAAATATAGATTACGAAGATTGTATGCAGCTTTATCTAGCTGATAAATATGAGTGTGATACCATGCTGACGAGTGATAAGCGATTTTGTCAAGGTATCGATGAGTTATTCGATGTTAAGATTTATGGTTTGGATGCGTGTGAATTGTTCTAAAAAAATAAATCCAAAAACTCTCCTGAAACAAGCCCTGCTTTTCCGTGATGAAATGCCTCAGTATAGTCGTATTGAGTTGGATAATTTTGATTCTCTTAAGCAAAGTAACAATCAAGCCTATCTCAACCTCGATGAAGTTTCGAGACTTCATAGCCATAATCAGGATATTCTGCGAAGTTTTGCCAACAGTCGAGGTTTTCGTATCGTGTTTGTCACCCCTGAGCCTATCTATGCCAAACCTGATGAGATTCGATACTACAAGTTTCAAAGACGAGAAGACAACCGCTTTGAGGCCATTAGTCTTAATCATATAGGGATGCCCTAAGTGATGTATGAAAATGAACTCAAAGCCCTCCACAAATCAGGACGCTTCCGCCAAAGAAAACGCTATGATGAAAAGCTTATCGATTTGGCTTCCAATGACTACCTGGGGCTTGCAGAGAAACATAAGCAGTTCAAAAAAGCTGTCAAATTTGTAGAGAATTATAAAACAATTGCCCCAAAAGCCAGCATGCTCGTCAATGGCTACCATCCGATTCATCAGCAGTTTGAAGAGACGATGGCAGCGCTCAACGGCTTCGAAAAGGGGCTGATTGTCGGCAGCGGGTTTTTGGCCAATCTCTCTCTGGTCGAAGCGCTGGTTCGCAAAGGCGACATACTCTTTATGGATGAAGAGTATCATGCAAGCGGTGTGATGGCATCACAGCTTCTGGGCGATAGGGTGGTTTTTTTCGATCATAACAATATGGAAGATCTGGAGCGCAAGATGCTGCAGTATGCCAGCAGGCGAAAGATGATCGCTGTCGAGGGTGCCTATTCGATGAGTGGAGAGTTGTGTGATCGCAGAGTCTTCGATATCGCCGATCGGGAGGGGGCACTCCTGATCGTAGATGAGGCGCATAGTTCGGGCGTGCTGGGAGACCATCTCCTGGGCATTTTCGAGCACTATGGGGTCGCCATCAAGCCACACTATATCAAGATGGGTACATTGGGCAAAGCCTATGGAAGCTATGGTGCTTATATCCTGGCCAGTGAAGAGATCGTCTCCTTTTTGGAGAACCGGGCCAAGCCGGTGATCTATTCGACGGCCCCCTCAGTTTTTGATACGGCGCTGGCGCTTGTCAATATGAAGGATGTTTCGAAAAAAGCAGAAAAGTATCGTCGTCGCATTGTGGCACGACAGGAGTTGGTCCGTTCGATTATCGGAGTGGAGACTCCTTCTCTGATTGTCGCCATAGAGTACGCAGAGAATAGGGAGGTGATCCGCCAGCAGAAACGCTTGATCGAGGAGGGATTTCTGGTGGGTGCGATCCGCCAGCCGACAGTGAGTCGGCCTATCGTCCGATTGATCCCCAGGACAAGTGTCTCCAGGCACACTCTGCGCAAGGCACTTGAGCTTCTGATGGAGCAGAGACGATGATCTGCCGCAGCCTTCAGATCCGATCAGAGGAGAAACAATTGCTGGATATCTCCTTTGAGATCAGAGACTCTCTGGCGCTGGTCGGACAGAGTGGCAGCGGGAAGTCGCTGACACTCAAGGCACTTCTGGGGCTGCTGCCATCCAACCTGAGAGCGACGATGGAGATCGAGAGCAGTTTTGATCTGATCCCGGGAGAGACACTCTCTTTTGTCCCCCAAAATGCCTTCACGGCACTCTCTCCGATGACGCGTATCAAAGATCAGTGGCTCAACTCTCTGGATGGAGCCGGTGAACTCTTCGACTTTTTAGGGCTCGATCGGTCACTGATTGAACGCTTTCCGAGTGAATTGAGCGGAGGACAGCTGCAGAGGGTGGTGGTCGCGATGGCACTCAGTTCTGATCCCAGGCTGGTGCTGCTGGATGAGCCTACCACGGCGCTTGATCCTCTGCTGCGAAAGGAGATGGTCAAAATCTTGGTACAATTACAAAAAGAGTTTGGCTTTCTGATGCTGTTTGTGACCCATGATATCAAAGTAGCTGAGAGTTTGTGCCAGGATATTCTGGTGATCAAAGAGGGGAGCGTAGTGGAAGAGGGCATTGCCAAAGAGATCATAGCGCATCCCTGTGAAGCCTACACGAAGCAATTGATAGAGGCAAGTTTTGCCAACAGGGGGTTCAGACAGTGATAAACGGATTGATCAAGGGGTCCATTATACTTTTTATGATCTTTGCTATCGCATTGATCGCAGCGTTTATCTATGCCTACGAAGAGATCAAGCTGGATGCAGATAAGCTGATCAACTATAAGCCCGAAATCTCCAGTGTCATTTTGGATCGCAATGGCCAGAAATTGGCGTATGTTTTTAAGAAACGACACCGACTTTATGCCCGTTATGATGAGTTGCCGGGTTATCTGGTAGAGGCACTGGTCGCCGTCGAAGACACACGATTTTTTGAGCATCCCGGCGTCAATCCTGATGCGATTATTCGTGCGATTGTGACGGATATCAAGGCTGGCAGATTTGTCGAAGGGGGCAGCACTCTGACGCAGCAGCTGATCAAAAACAAGCTCCTCAGCAATGAAAAAAAACTTGCACGCAAACTCAAAGAGGCGATCCTGGCACTCAAAATAGAACATGAGCTCAGTAAAGAGGAGATTCTCGAGCGCTATCTCAATGAGATCTTTTTTGGTAGCGGCTACTATGGTGTCAAGACAGCTGCACAGGGCTATTTTCATAAGCCACTGCAGGCGCTGACACTCAAAGAGTCTGCGCTCTTGGTTGGTTTGCCCAATGCGCCAAGCTATCTCAATCCTGTCAGACACTATAAACGCTCACTGACGCGCGCCAACAGTGTCCTCTATCGGATGAAAAGCATCGGATGGATCACCGAGGCGGAGTATATCAAGGCGATCAAGGAGACCCCCAAGGTGTACAAAACGACACTAACGCAAAATATCGCTCCTTATATCGTAGATGAAGTTCAGAGGCGATTCAGGGGAAGACTGGGCGATATCCGAACCGGTGGCTATCAGATCTACACGACGGTGGATATGAAGCAGCAGAAAGTTGCCAGAGAAGCACTCGCCTTTTCCTACAAAAAGGCGCTGAAGCGCTATGGCGAGAGACAGAAAAGCTCGACACTCAATGCAAGTCTCATTTCTGTGGAGAGCAAGACAGGCGATATCCTCGCCTTGGTCGGCGGCGTGGACTATCAAAAAAGCGCCTACAACAGGGCGACACAGATCCAGAGGCAGCCCGGTTCGGCCTTCAAGCCTTTTGTATACCAGACAGCACTGGATATGGGATACAATCCCGCAAGCAAGCTGACTGACCTGGCACGAACCTTTCAATACTACAAAAATGGCAAGCGGGTCATCTGGTCACCGAAAAACTATGAAGGTGATTTCAAAGGTTTCATTCGCCTCAGGGAAGCACTGGTCCATTCGCGTAACCTTGCGACGGTCAACCTCGTTTATGATCTGGGTGTCAATACCATACGCAAACGCCTGGCGCTGCTCGATGTGCCGCATATCCCCAGAGATATGTCGATCGCACTGGGCAATCTGGGTCTAAGCCCGCTCAAAATGGCGCAGATCTATTCGGTTTTTGCCAATCACGGGCATATGATAGAGCCGCGTCTGGTCAGCAAGATCATCTCCAAGGAGGGTGCAGTCATCTATGAAACAAGACCCAAGGAGATCGTCGACTTTACCAAGCCGGAACAAGCATACCTGATGACAGATATGCTCAAGGATGTCATCAAGCGGGGTACAGGCAAGCAGGCTCAGGTGGAGGGTATTGAACTGGCCGGCAAGACAGGCACGACCAACGATAATATAGACGCTTGGTTCTGCGGCTACTCCCCCAGTATTGAAACGATTGTCTGGTTCGGGCGCAACAAAAACCGCCAGATCGGGCCCAAGGCTACGGGGGGGTCACTGGCAGCCCCTGCTTTTGCTTATTATTACCGTAAATTGTTGGAAATTTATCCTGAGATGCCACGTACATTCAAGACGCCAAAGGGTGTTTTTGAGGGGATGGTAGATGGCAAACCGGAACTCTACACATCCATCTCTCCGCTGCCCAGGGCAGCAGCTACCATCGAAGAAGAGCAGCAAAACCGTCATGACCGAATACGGAAAGACGAGAACTATGTCATACAGGATGAAGATGTGGACCCGACAGAGCCTGCTGTATCCAATCAGCCAGAAGAGGAGCCAGATCAGAGATCTCCTGTCCTCAATACAAAAGAAGAAGCTTCCCAAAACCAACATGATGACTTTCTGGACATGTTTGGAGAAACACAAAAACCAGCAGAAGACACACCTGAAGATGAAAACTCTTTTTTTGATGAGAGGATACCTAATGAGACCAGTACAGACAGAGCATTTCTTGATGAAGAGATAGAGTCGAACCGCTCAGTTGGCAACTCCAGGGTGAAAGCAACGATTCATAACAACAGAACGATCGTGCTGTATCCACAACCAAGAGAAGAGGCAACGGGAGAGATAGAAGTTCGAGATGGCTTTCCTGAAGAGGAGAGCAGAGAGAAAGCCCAATCCCCCGATGCAAACAATACACAGTCAAATGAAAAGAAAAATGAAATGCTTCAGGTGAATCCGGAAGATGCACTGCATCCCAAAAAGAAGCCTCCAAAGCCGAGCATTGAAGAGGAGAATGGCGAACTCTTCTAATGTTTCTTTGAGTATCAGGTCTAACTTGAAGTATATGAAAAATAGAGGGATAGGAGGTGTTTCAGGCAGATGCCTGAAATCCTCGAATGTTAGCAGGAGTATGTAGAGATATACTCAAATGCGGTAGGTCTGCCTTCGACAGGTGTGACGTGACGCTCGAATTCATAGTCGATATAGGTAGAGATAAACTCTTGATCCATAATCGGTGCGAGGAATTCGTGATCTACTTCGAGTCCTTCGAGTGCTTCTCTCAGTGAGTTCGCAAGCTCAGGAATCTTTCTCTCTTTGAGCTCATCTCTGGTCATTTCAAAAAGGTCTTCGTTGACAGGGCCGACGAGCTCATATCCGCCTGACTTGATACCATCGATTCCAGCCATCATCAAGACGCTAAATGCAAGGTATGGGCAAGAGGCGCTATCCGGGAATCGTGTTTCGATCCTGGTCGCTTTCTCGCCAGCACCGTATGGAATACGACAAGCGGCAGATCTGTTCTGGCTGGAGTAGGTCAGGATTCTTGGCGCTTCAAATCCGGGCAGCAGTCTCTTGAAGGAGTTGGTGCTTGGATTGGTAAATGCTGTGACTGCATCTTTGTGCTTGAAGATACCACTGAGGTAGTCCAGTGCTGTTTTGCTCAGGTTGGCATAAGCACCCTCTTCATAGAACAGGTTGGCACCATCTTTCCAGAGTGACTGGTGAACATGCATTCCGTTACCGTTGTCATTGTAGATAGGCTTTGGCATAAAGGTCGCTGTTTTACCATTGAGGTGTGCAACCATCTTGACGACATATTTGTATTTCTGTACATTGTCGGCAGCGGTGATAATATCGCCGAAAACGATACCGATTTCAGCCTGTGCCTGAGCCACTTCGTGGTGTCCGAGAATGACCTCGAGTCCCACCTCTTCCATGATCTGCATCATTTCAGCTCTCAGATCGACTGTGGAGTCTGTAGGCATCACGGGGAAGTATCCGCCTTTGATACGCGGTCTGTGTCCCATGTTGCCAAATTCGCTGTAGTCTTTGGCATCTGCCCAGTGGCCTTCATCCGTCTCTACTTTGAAAGACTGCTCGTTGTCCTGGTCTACGATTTTGACATCGTCGAAGACAAAAAATTCATTTTCAGGCCCGAAATAGGCTGCATCACCGATACCCTGCTCTTCCAGGTAAGCCAACGCTTTTTTGGCGATGGAACGCGGACACTTTGCATAGAGTTCATTTTTGTAAATGTCATAGACATCACAGATAAGACAAACCGTAGGATCTGCAGTGAAAGGATCCATAAATGCAGTTGGTACATCTGGCTTGAGGATCATATCGGATTCATTGATCGGCTGCCAATTTTCGATAGAGGAACCATCAAAAGGAATACCATTTTCAAGCATTGTATCATCAACAGCACTTCTTCTATATGAGATATGATGCCAAGCACCTTTGATATCTGTAAATCTAAAGTCGACAAACTCAACCTCATTCTCTTCGCAATACTTGTCGAATTCCGCTATATTATTGACGAACTTACCCATTAATCATCTCCTGAATTAAAATTTTGATCGGTTTATTATAGCCAGCCTGGAATAATACTTTTCTATATCGTTGCCTAAAAAATAACCAATTCTCTATCACGTTTTCGGAAAGTAACAGCTTTGGTGTATCCGACTTCTCTGGCAAGGGCAGCAGCCTCTTCATAATGGAAGCCCACCTGCTCAACAGCATGGGCATCCGAGGAGAAGGTAATGGGTATACCGAGGGCATAGGCCTCCTGAAGGAGTGCCCGCGAGGGATAGATCTCAGAGACGGGTTTACGTAGTCCTGCGGTATTGAGTTCCAGGATCATATTTTGTTTCTTGATGGCCCTGAGGCTGCTTTGTGCCAGGAGCCTGGTATCTTTTTGGGGCATATATTTGAACACTTTGATCAGATCGAGGTGGCCGACGATATCAAAATAGCCAGTTTTGGCCATCGCTTCCGTTGCTTCGAAATAGGCTTGCCATATCTCATCGATATTGCGCTCTTTCCATCCGCCGATAAACTCAGGATTGTCGAAGCTCCATTTGTCGATGAAGTGGACAGAACCGATGAGATAATCGACATCAGCTCGAAGCACACGCTGATCCATATGACCGGGGAGGTAATCCACCTCGTAGCCCAGCAGGATCTCTATCTGGTCTTTGTACTTCTCTCTCGCACTGAGCACATCGTGGCAGTATGCTTCCATCTCCTCAAAAGAGAGGCGGTAGCCCGGATCAAAATCCATCGGTGCATGCTCGCTGAAACCGTAGATATCGATCCCCAGCTCGATGGCTCTTTGGATATACGCATCGATCGTTCCGTCTGCGTGATGACATCGTGTGGTGTGGTTATGTAAGTCTATTCTCATGTCTCTCTATCTCTTTTTTACTACTATTATAGTAGAATATTACCCAAAATCAAGGTAAAGGCCCACAGTGCACAAAGCAGAACTACTCGCTCCAGCCGGCAATCTCGAAAAACTGAAGATCGCCCTTAATTACGGAGCGGATGCCGTCTATGGCGGAACCAGTACCTTTTCCCTGCGTATTCGTTCGGGCAAAGAGTTCGATATGGAATCCTACGCTGAAGGGATTGCCTATGCACACGAACGCGGCAAAAAGGTTTATAGCACCGTCAACAGTTTCCCCTTTAATTCACAGCTCAAACTCTATGAAAACCACATTGCAAAACTTGCGGAGCTGAAGCCTGATGCGTTGATCGTTGCAAGCCCGGGAGTGGTCAAGCTCGCACGGAAGATCGCACCTGATATCCCGATCCATCTCTCTACACAGGCCAATGTGATGAATGCACTCGATGCACAGGTCTATTACGATCTTGGTGTCAAGCGCATTATAGCAGCCCGCGAGATCAGCCTGAAAGATTGTGAGGCGATCAAATCAGTGATCCCCGATCTGGAGCTTGAGATCTTCGTCCACGGTTCGATGTGTTTTGCCTACAGCGGGCGTTGTTTGATCTCTGCACTTCAGACAGGGCGTGTACCCAACCGGGGAAGCTGTGCGAACGATTGCCGTTTCCCCTACGAAATCTATGCATACAATCCTGAAACCGATACGACCTTCCGTCTGGAAGAGGAGAGCGAAGTAGGGACCTATATCATGAATGCCAAAGATATGAATATGGCTTCACACGTAGATGAGATCCTCGCTTCGGGAGTCGTGGATTCGCTCAAGATAGAAGGACGGACCAAGTCTCCTTATTATGCCGGCGTGGTGACCAAGGCGTATCGTCATGCGATCGATGATTTCTATGCAGGTATCTTCGATAAGATAAAGTATCAAGCGGAGCTCAATACGACTCAAAACAGAGGCTTCACAGATGCTTATCTGATCTCCCGCCCTTTTGAAAAAAACGATACGCAGGCACAGGGTTTTTCGATACAGTACGGTACGCATCAGGTAGCCGGCCTGGTGGGCGAAGATGGCAAGACGTGGCGCTGTAAGGACAAAACCTGCGTAGGTGACCGTGTGGAGATCGTACTGCCTGTTGGTGCCACAGTCGATCTGACCGATAACGAATACGGAAAGATCGATGAGGTGAATGGGAAGTATTGGCTGACTTTCAGAAAGATCGTCTCGACATCAGGCAAATCATTCGACTGTATCCATAGCGGAGACTTGAATGCCATTGTCCTGCCTGTCAAATTGCCCGGCTATACGATACTCAGGAGAAAGATCGATGAGGCATTGGAGAAGAAAGGCATGACTCAGGATTCGACCCCGGCACATATGAAACCTACCCAAAACAATCAAAAGGAGATTTAGTGAAGTTTATATCAATTATTATCGGCAGCAAGAGTGACTATGAAGTAATGAAGGAGTGTGAGGCGACATTGGAGAAGTTCGGTGTACCCTATGAGATCATCATCTCATCAGCACACAGGAGTCCAGAGCGGACCAAGAAGTATATCAAGGAAGCAGAAGAGAAGGGTGCACAGCTTTTCATCGCAGCTGCAGGAATGGCGGCACATTTGGCAGGGGCACTGGCAGGTACGACAACCCGGCCGGTGATCGGTGTGCCGATGGCAAGCGGAGAGCTGAGAGGCGAAGATGCGCTACTGAGTACAGTCATGATGCCGGCAGGAATGCCTGTGGCGACCGTAGCGATCGGCAATGCCGGTGCGATCAACTCCGCCTACCTGGCGATACAGATCCTGGCACTCAATGATGATGAGCTGCATATCAAGTTGCAGGAAGATCGTATCTCAAAAGCGAAAAAGGTAGAATTGGATTCGAGTGAGATTGAAGTTATTTTGTAGAAAAATCATTTTTTTATGGCTATAATTGCGAAAAAACATAGAAGGAGATGAA
The DNA here is from genome assembly GCA_024763175.1 of Sulfurovum sp. Classification (GTDB taxonomy): domain Bacteria; phylum Campylobacterota; class Campylobacteria; order Campylobacterales; family Sulfurovaceae; genus SZUA-451. The sequence continues at coordinate 17,440 of JANTGA010000010.1, read as the reverse complement.
AGAATGGAAACAAAGAAAAAACAAAAATCTGTGGTACTGTTTATGACATCTTCGTGTGTCTGGTGTACCAGAGCCAAAAACTATTTCAGGAAAAATGAGATCAAATTCAAAGCAATCGATATCAGCAAAGATCAAAAAGCTGCCAAAGACTGCGAGCAGCATGGCTGCCGGGGCGTACCCGTCGTCCTGATCGGCGGATCGAAATGGATCTGCGGGTTTGACCAGGGAAAAATAGAAAAAGCATTAGGAATAAAATAGATGAACGACGAAGCCATAACTTTCAGCGAGCTACTACTAAAACTCCAACAATTCTGGGCAGAGCAGGGGTGCAATATCGTGCAGCCTTATGATATCCCTGCAGGTGCAGGGACTTTTCACCCGGCGACGCTGCTGCGGAGTCTCGACAGCAAGCCCTGGAGCGCAGCTTATGTCGCGCCCAGCAGAAGGCCGACAGATGGACGCTATGGCGAAAATCCCAACCGACTGGGAGCCTACTACCAGTTTCAGGCGTTGATCAAACCAAGCCCGGACAATATCCAGGAGCTCTACCTGAAATCTCTGGAGTATCTGGGCCTGAACCTTCAGGAGCACGATATCCGTTTCGTCGAAGACAACTGGGAGTCTCCGACGCTGGGGGCCTGGGGCTTGGGCTGGGAAGTCTGGCTCGACGGGATGGAAGTGACACAGTTTACCTATTTTCAGCAGGTTGGCGGGATCGCCTGTGATCCGGTGGCTGTAGAGATCACCTACGGGACAGAAAGATTGGCAATGTATCTGCAGGGTGTTGAGTCTGTTTTTGAGATTGTCTGGAACCGAAACAGCGGCAGTGTTACAACATATGCTGATATTCACAAAGAGAGTGAGTATGAATTTTCAACATATCACTTTGAGGTGGCAAATGTAGAGAAGCTTTTTTCGCATTTTGATGATGCGAGCGATGAGTGTCGCAGCTGTCTGGATGCCGGTCTTCCTCTGCCGGCTTATGACCAGTGTATGCTTGCTTCGCATGTGTTCAATGTTCTTGATGCCCGCAAAGCGATTTCACAGGCACAGCGTCAAAATTATATTTTGAAGATCCGTGAACTCTCCAAGGGGTGTGCCGAGCTTTATAAGGCACAGGAGCACGAGCGCAACAATAGAGTAAGGGCTATGTAGGCAGCTGATGAAGATAGAAGAAATTTATGATTTTTTAAACGAATTAAGCCCCTTCGAGCTTCAGGAGAAGTGGGACAACAGCGGGCTGTTGATCGGTGAAATGTCCAGAGAAGTCAGCAAGATTGTGCTGAGTCTGGATATCGATGAAGCGCTGCTTGATGAGAGTGAGGAGGGGGTGCTCTTTATCGTACATCACCCCTTGATCTTTGGCGGATTGACGGCACTGGATTTTTCTCGCTATCCCGCAAAGCTGATCGAGAGGATGATCCGCAAAAGGCAGTCGCTGATTGCGATGCATACCAATTTTGACCAAACACATCTCAATCGCTATGTTTTTGAAAAGGTTCTTGGCTTTGAGGTGACGAAACAGGAGGCTTTTTTTTGCAAGGCAGAGGGCGAGTGGAGCTCAGAGGATCTGCTGGGTCATATCCGGGCACGACTGGGGTTATCGTTTGTGAAGGTAGTGGCTCCCAAAGAGAAGATACGAAGTATTACGTTGACGACGGGAGCAGGCGCTTCGCTCATCGACAGTGTCGAGAGTGACTGTTTTTTGACCGGTGATATCAAGTACCACGATGCGATGAAGGCAGAAGCCCAAAACCTGATGCTTGTGGAGATCGGCCACTATGAAAGTGAACGGTTTTTTGCTGAGGTACTGTTTGAAGAGTTGAAAGTTTTACCTCTTTTGGCTATAATCTCAAACTCTAAAAATCCATTCAAAATGTAAACTCCCAAAGGAAAAATGTGAACAAGCATATACAAGAGTTGGTAGAACTTTCTCAGATCGACAAAAAGATTGATAGCTATCAGCCACAGATCGATATTGCAGACAAAAAAATCGTGAAAGCAGAAAAAAAGCTGACGCAGGCAGAAGAGAGTCTCAATCAAATCAATTCCCTTATTGCCGATAATGAAAAAAAAGTTGCCTCCTATGAAGAGCAGCTAAAAATTCTCAACGAGCAATTGTCAGACAATGTCAAAAAAGCCAAAGAGATTTCAACAGAGAGAGAGATGAAGTCCCTGGCTGTCGAAGAGGATATTGCCAAAGAAAAAATGACTTTTGCCAATGAAGAGATCGAACGACTTCAGGAGATTAATGTCAAAAAAGCCAAAGAGGCCAAAGAGGCGGAAGAGATAGTCAAAACACTCAAAAAAGAGCTGGCAGAAGTCAGCGCTGAGGCGAACCAAGAGAAGGCAGCGATCGAAAAGAGTAAGGTTTCGCTTTTCACGGAGCGGGAGAAGTCGATCAGAGAGATCGATCAGAAGGTATTGGCGTTCTATGAAAAAATCAGAATATGGGCAGGCAACACAGCCGTCGTAGCTGTCAAGAAGCAGGCATGCTATGGCTGCTACATGAAGCTCAATGACAAAACCTATGCCGATGTGATCAGGGGCGAAGAGATCACAAACTGCCCACACTGCGGAAGAATCCTCTACATTGAGAGAGAAACAGCTGAGGCCTGATTGAAGCCTTTTGTCCTTTTTTATACGGCAGTGACAGCACTGCTTTATTTGGCAGCGCTCCCTTTTTTGCTGCTCTTTGCTTTCAAACAAAAATACTCCAGATCGCTGCCGGCACGTTTTTTCTTATGGAAAAACCCACCGCTTGCAAAAGATGGTGTATGGATACATAGCTGCAGCTTCGGTGAAGCGCGGGCCCTGCGCCCTGTGCTGAAGTCGATTCCGGCTTCTCTGTTGCGTTTGACAACGACGACAAATACAGGCTACGATGAGATATCCAGGCAGACTGAAGAGAGTAGATTTCTCCCCTACGAAACACTGCTTTTTGCGTGGATGAAACCACAGAGGATACTGCTGGTGATGGAAGCCGAACTGTGGTATCTGCTCTTTTTTCTCGCCCGTCGCAGAGGGGCTCGGACACTCCTGATCAATGCACGAATGAATGAGCGTTCCTATCCAAAATATCTACGCTTGAAGTGGTTTTATCGTAAGATATTTGCTCAGATTGATGCCGTATATGCACAAACTTCCGAGGATGAAGTGCGACTGAAAAACCTAGGTGCCCAAAATGTGACTGTCACCGGAAATATCAAATTTTCTGATATCGAAAAACCCACGCAAACGTTGGGCAAGCCTGCCGGCATTCTGGTCTGTGCAGCAAGTACGCATGCAGGGGAAGAGTCTGTGATCCTACAGGCATTCAGGGCACTGAAGCGAAAACAGCCCGATGCCAGACTGCTTATCGCACCCCGGCATCCCGAACGCTTCGAGGAGGTCTACAGATTGATTGGCAATTATGCGCAGCTTCAGGATTGGTCACATCAAAAGTATAGCCTTGACAGCAGTTTGTCCAGTGATATTGTCCTGATCGATAGTCTGGGAATGCTGATCAATTTTTATGCGATCAGCGATGTCGTCGTGCTCGGAGGTGCGTTCGAGCCGATCGGTGGCCACAATGCTGCTGAAGCAGCGCAGTTTGGCTGCAAAATCATTTCGGGTGAACACTTTTTCAATCAAAAAGATATTTTTGCCGGAATCGAGGGGATCACGGTCGTCAAAAAAGAGGCATTGGCAGAGGCGCTGCAATATCCCAAACTCCTCCCCCGCAGCAAAATCAGGAGAGAAGCAGATATCAGACCGATTCTTCAGGAGATCGAAGATGTTCTATGAAGTAGCAGAGGGAGAAGTGACGCTGCGCATCAAAGCACAGCCGGCTGCAAGCAAAAACGAATTTTCCGGGATCTATAGCGACAATGCGCTCAAAGTACGCATCAAGGCTCCGGCAGTCGAAGGTACAGCCAACAAGGAGTTGGCCAAGTTTCTTGCCAAAAGTTTCAAAGTGCCAAAAAGTGCCGTGCGGTTCAAATCAGGACAAAACAGTAAAATTAAACGAGTCGTATTTCCTTTGACTGAACAGTTTCAAGTCTTTGCTGAGAAGCTACTCGGCTAACCGCCCAAAATAAATATCCAAACGACAATCAATATACCAATGCAAAAAAGGATCATATCAAATGGACAAAGCATACAAACTCCTGGCGCAACAGCAGGAGATCTCCAACAACAAAGCCAAAGCCCTGATCGACAGGGGACTGGTCTATGTGGGAGACAAAAAAGTGAAGATCGCCAGGGCAGAGTTGCCTGACGATACCCGTTTCCGGGTAGAAGATGTGGCAGATGTCAAGATCCTCTATGAGGATGAAAATATCGTTGCGATCAACAAGCCGGCCCAAGTAGACAGCTATGACATCCAGGATGCGATCGAAGGAGCTGAGCTTCTACATCGTCTCGATCGTGACACCAGCGGTGTTTTGCTTCTGGGAAGAAATGAGGATTTTATCCGTGATGCGATCGGAGAGTTCAAAAGCCGTCGTGTCAAAAAAGAGTATGTCGCCTGGGTCGAAGGTGTTATCTATGAAGAGATAGAGATCGAATCTCCTATCCTGACGATCAAAAAGGGCAAAGCCTTTTCCCGCATCGATGAGCTGAGAGGAAAGCCCGCCTACACCAAAGTCAAGCCATTGGAGATCCAGGGTAAGAAGAGCAAAGTCGCCATCGAGATCAAAACAGGCAGAACCCACCAGATCAGAGTACACCTTGCCAGCATCGGGCATCCTGTCGTCGGGGATGAGCAGTATGGAAGCCGTACTCAGAGCAAGCGGATCTTGCTGCATTCTGCCAGAATGAGTCTCTTTGACTATGCTTTCGAGGCGCCGGAGCCGAAGGATATTTTGAGGTATAAGTAGACAGGCCAAAGATAATATTTATCGTATCTATATTATAATAATCGAAAAACGATTAGGTTACAGTATGTTTGTCGATAGAGAAAAAGTGCTGGCGAAGCTGGAAGAGGAATATAAACATCCTGCTTTCCGGTTCACGATACTGTATGGGAGAAGAAGGGTTGGCAAAACGACTCTGATTAAACAATATATCTCATCAAGGCCGCATCTCTATTTTCTAGTGACACAGGAATCTATGAAACTGGTACTGAAACGCTTTCAAAATATCGTGGCTGCGCAGCTCGATGATGTGCTGCTGCCAAATTTGACATTTGAAAACTTCGAGCAGATCTTTGCTTATATCACCAGACAGTCATTTTCCGAAAAACTTATCATTGTGATAGATGAATTCCAATATTTGAGCAAAATAGACAGCTCTATCCCCTCGCAGTTTCAGTTGATAGTCGATGAAATCATCAAAGAGAAAAATATTCATTTGGTACTGTGCGGCTCTATCATCTCTATGATGTACGAGCAGACACTCTCATATAGTTCACCACTCTATGGCAGAAGGACCAGCAGCATAAAACTCGATGCTCTAAAATATGAGTATATGAACGCTTTTTTCCCGAAACTATCCTTTGTGCAGCAGATAGAGCTGTATGCTATGCTGTATGGGGTACCGAAATATCTGGAGTCTTTTCGTTATGAAGGGGATATTTTCAAGAGTATGGAGGTTTACATACTTGACAAAAATGCTTTTCTGTACGATGAGCCACGATACATACTCCAAAATGAGGTCAACGAACCTATCACCTATTTCAGTATATTGGAAGTGATAGCCGGCGGAGAACACAAGATAGGCAATATTGCTGGTAAATTGGGTAAAAATGTGCAAAATATTACCTCTTTCATCTCCAAGCTGATCGAACTGGAAATCCTCTACAAAGAGGTGCCCATCACCGAAAGCAATCCGGCCAAAAGCAAGAAAGGCCTCTACTTCATCAAAGACAATTATTTCCGCTTCTGGTTCTCCTATGTGCTGCCCTACAAGAGCCAGCTGGAAATGGGCAATACTGCCTATGCGCTCAATAAGATCAAAGAAAGCTTCAGTGAGTTTGTATCCAAAACCTATGAAGATTTGGCTATTGATTTTGTGCAGCGCAATTTTGATGTGCTTAAATGCGGTAGATGGTGGAGCAGAAATGAAGAGATCGATGTTGTGGGCATAGCCGAAGATGCTTTGATCGTCGGTGAGTGTAAGTGGTCCAACAAGAAAGTAGGTATAGATATATTGGATGCTTTAATGGAAAAAAGCGAGTTGATCGATACAAAATTATCTGCGCGTTACTATATACTCTTTTCTAAAAGCGGGTTTACGGATACTTTGATTGGGAGAGCGAGAGAAGATGAGGAGGTTGTTTTGGTTGAGGGGTTTGAAAGGGTTATAGATCATAAATAAATATATTAGAGGAACTTAGAAATGAATAGAAAAGAGCAATATCAGCTATGGGATGATTTTTTAAAAAAATGACCTCTTGATAAAATTGAAAAAATGACTTTGGATGAGTATGCAAAAGTGGGATCAAAAGATACATTTACTCACTGGATTGAATCAAAACTTGACAGCTTGGGTAGTATTTGGGGAGGTTCTTCTTTTAAGTTTGGCATATATTCCCATAAAGATAAACAGGACAAAAAGAGTGATAGCACCAGATCATATACAAGTGATTATGGATGGTATACATATTTAGGCAATAGCCCCGATGAGGTATTTAAAAAAGTCAAAAATGATATTATTTCCATAATTTTAGGCGGTATGCCCGTATTGAATTTTGAAACCGGCACAAAGACCGACGTGGTGCCCTATGATATTCTGAAAAGATTATATCGTCAAAAATCTCTCAAAGAGAGCCGTGGTTATGCCTCTTATAGCAAGGCAAAAAACAGGAATTTACTGAGAAGAGTCGCATCAGAGTACTTGTCATTCTATTCGGTACTTGGTATAGCTCAAATAGAAGAGGATAAATATGATGATTTGGAGAACTTTCTTAAAATGTTTGATACCAAAGAGAATCGGGAAACGATAACGACAGGGGTAGAAAATCTTTTTGATGAATTGAGCAGCAAAGCGGGATTTGTCATGACTCCTGTCTATTTGGGGGCGGGGTTGGAGCTTGATACTATCGAAGAAGAGATAGGGCTTTATCGTGATTATATCCGCTCGATGGGGTCAATGGATCTGGATGCTTGCAGGGATTATTCTATCAATAAATGGGATCTGATCAAGCGTATCGGTTGATTGTGCAAAGATGTTTTGGATGGACGAAATAGATTCTCGAGAGACTCTTAAGCCCTTGTAGGGTAAAATCGCGTCATTACAGAAAGAATAGAGAGAAAAAATGTTTGATACGTTAACCGACAGTTTTAAAAACGCCATTGGAAAAATCCGATTTCACGATGATGAAAAAGCACTCAAAAAAGCGACTTCGGAGCTCAAAAAGTCACTTCTCAAGGCAGATGTCCACCACAAGGTAGTCAAAGAGTTGATCACAACCGTTGAGCGGGAAACCAAAAAAAGTGGTATCGGAAAAGACAATTTTCTCAGAGCGCTCCAGAGTGAATTGACACAGATATTGACAGTGGAGGGAAACCAGGGCTTTGTCTTTGCTTCCAAGCCGCCAACCGTCGTGCTGATGATCGGTCTGCAGGGCTCGGGTAAGACGACAACGACCGGAAAGCTTGCCTACTTTCTCAAAGAGCAAAAGAAGAAGAAAGTCCTGGTCGTCGCAGCGGACCTGCAGAGACTCGCAGCGGTCGAACAGCTCAGACAGATATGCAGCCATATCGAAGTAGAGTTGGTAGCCGACGAGAACGCTTCGCCGGTTGAGATTGTCAAGAGGGCATTGACAAAAGCAGAAAACGAGCTCTATGATGTGGTGTTGATCGATACTGCCGGGCGGTTGGCGATCGATGAAGAGCTGATGGATGAGCTGGACAGTGTCAAAAAAGCGGCCAATCCCGATGAACTCTTCTATGTTGCCGATGCGATGACAGGACAGGATGCGGTTCGGACAGCACAGACGTTCAAGGAGAAGATCGGTATCAGCGGTGTCATTCTGACCAAGTTTGACGGGGACAGTAAAGGCGGTGTGGCTCTCGGACTGGCGCAGCAGGTCGGTGTACCGCTGCGCTTTATCGGTGCGGGTGAAAAGATGCCCGATATAGAGCAATTCCTCCCTGACAGGATCGTCAGCCGTCTGATGGGGGCGGGGGATATCGAATCCCTCGCAGAAAAAACAGGCGCTGTTATCGACGAGAAGCAGGCGAAGCGTCTCACACAGAAGATCAAAAAAGGGCAGTTCAACTTCAATGACTTTGTCGAACAGATGGAACAGATGAAGAAGCTGGGGTCGATGAAGTCCCTGCTGAGTATGATCCCCGGTATGGGCAATATGGCCAAGCAGATCGGCGATATGGATCTTGACAACTCCGAAGAGGTCAATCGCATCAAGGCACTCATCTCTTCTATGACCCCCAAAGAGCGTGAAAACCCAGACCTCTTGACCAACAGCAGAAAACGCAGGATCTCCAAAGGAGCCGGTCTCGACCAGCAGCAGGTCAACCGCATCCTCAAGCAGTTCAAAAACGCCGCCAAAATGGCCAAGAAGCTCTCCGGCAAAGGCGGTATGAAGCAGATGCAGGATATGATGTCCCAAATGCAGGGCGGCGGCGGAAGTTTCCCCGGCGTTCCGCGATAAAGCTGCCTACTTCGATCCGGCTGATCGTTTTCTCTTTCCACTTGAGCCGGGATTACGCTTTTTCTTCCCCATAGTAGCTGTGTTCATAGCTACGATATCCATAGTTGTAGCCATAAGTGAGTCCGTGACCTACATCATTGACCAGTATACCCAGGCTGTGAATATTTTTTTCACTTTTAAGCCGTTCGGCATTGACTAGAAATTCCTGCTTGGAGTGCTTGGCTCGTACGACATAGATTGAAATATCTGCGATGTGCATGAGACTCAGTGCATCCGCCACCAAGCCGATCGGGGGGGTATCGAGGATGATGATGTCATAGTGATCTTTCAGTGTTTTGAGCAGGTTTTCGATGCCTCCCTCCTGGATCAGCTCCGTGGGATTGGGTGGAATCGGTCCGGAGGGGATAAAAGAGAGATTTTTGTATTCTGTTCCCTGGACCACCTCCTCGAGTGTGGCTCTGCCGGAGAGGAGTGAGCTCATCCCTTTGTTATTGGGGAGATTGAAGAGGGTAGAGAGTGCCGGTTTTCTCAGGTCGAGGTTGAGGATGATCGTCCTTTTTCCCGAGAGCGATATGATGGCGCCCAGATTTGCGGAGATAGTGGATTTGCCTTCTGTCCCTACTGTAGAAGTGATGGCGATCACTCTTGGATTTTTGGAGACTGCCATATAGCGCAGATTGGCACGCAGTGTTCTAAATGCCTCCGTTGTGATTGATTTTGGTTTGTCCAGAACGACTATTTTATGCTCTTCGACGAAATCGATATGGGGTATCTGTCCGAGGATAGGCAGTGTTGATACGCGACGGATATCCTCTTCGTTTTTTATTGTGTCATCCATTAGTTCACGTATCACTGCATAGAGTATGCCCAGCATGAGTCCCAGTATCGTCCCCAGAGCAGTGATCCGCATACGATTGGGCTTGGTGGGAGAAGCAGGGAGAAGTGCGGGGTCAACGATTCTGTTTTTGCTGACAGTGGAGGCTTTGAGTATGGCGGTTTCCGATCGCTTTTTGAGCAAGTAGGAGTAGATCTCCTGGTTGACTTGAAAATTACGCTCCAGGCGACTGTAGATCTTCTCATCTGTCGGCAAGTCTTTGAGCCGTCTCTCCTGCTCATCGATAGACTGCTGTATCAATTTTCGGCGCTCTTTGACACTGAGTTTGAGATTGTTGATGGTATTGGCTATCACATCTTTGAGGTGATTGATCATGTTGTCCAGCTTTGTCATTTCGCGGTTGGAGTTGGTGATGTCAAGACTCAGGCTGTTTCTTTTGAGGATGGCTTGCTGCAGTTCCTGGATGAGTCGCGAAAGTGTCGACCCCTTGACTTTGAGTCCCGCGATAGAGAGAGATTCCAGCTTTTTCCCGCTCATGATCTGTTGCTGCAGGGCATTGAGCATACTCTCCTCTATAGAGATGTCGACGAGTCGACCTTCGTACTCACTCATTTTGCCGATGATCAGTTTGGTTTTGGTACTCATCTCTGCCGTATTGGTGTTTCTCTTGAAATCTTCCAATTTTTCGGCAGCCTCATCGAGACTCTTTTGGATCTGGATGAGTTGCTCATTGATAAAATCCAGCATTTTTGATGCTTCGTGGGTCTTCTTCTCGATATTTTGTTCCATATATGCCTGGGCAATCGCGTTGAGAAACTCTTGGGCACGCAGCGGTACCGTATCTTGGTTTTTGATGGTTAAGACACTGGAGTATCCTTCACCATAATCAACACTGATACCACCCAGTGCAGCCAGTGTGGCTCGGAGCGGAGAGAGGACATAGAAGCGATACCTCCCATCAACTATCGGATTTTCCTGCACTCTATGGATGCTCAACTCAAAATAGGGAGTCTTGATCTCTTCATTGAAATGGTATGTTTTGTCAATCTCCCATTGACCCTCTTTTTCTCTCCCCTTGGCCTGGAGCCGGAAGCTCTCGGGATCACTTGATGGGTAGAAGAAAAAGTTGATACCGATGCCCTTTGTTATGTCGGCGCGGATGGGAGAGCTCTTGTAGAGTTCCCACTCTTTCAGGCGTGTTTTGACAAAATAGTGATATCTCCAATCTACATGCTTGAGGGCAATGTTTGTGACGAGCCGAGACGTGATGATATCAAACTGCGTATCGAGGCTCATACTGTCTGAGAGGCTGGAGAGTACATCCTCCTTGCTGCTTCCTCCGGATGATCCACGTCCCACTTCGATCGTCGCTTTTGCTTCGTAAATATTGACTTTCAAATAAGCGTAAAGATAAGCTGCAGAACCCAGGAGTATCGTGATCAGGATGATAGTCAGTCTGGAACGATAGAGAGCACCCCACAGCACTCTGAGGTCTATCTCGACCCCACTTTTTTTGATACCATCCTCTATTTTTCCTCTCTCCACTGCCTGACCCTCTTCCTGTCCCGAATTATCGCTCATCTATTATTATACCATCAAATCCATTAGGGAGTCTTCGCAGAGGATTGTTCGAGAGGAGGGTCAATGCGGTCTTGTAAGCTCCAGTTCTGTATACTCATCATATGAATTGGAACACTTTTTTATGCGAGAGGGTTGAGGTAGATTTTTTGATCGGAATGCTTAGAGACAGAGAGCATATCCGGGAGTCTTTTGACCGGGATACGCTTCTGGCAAAGTGGCAGACGATCAGAGAGTTGGCAGTGTATCATGGGGTGATGCCGATTCTTTATCGATCTCTCGGCGATCTGGCTCTGCAGCTTCCGTCAGAGGAGATGTGCACTCTCAAATCGTTATATCAGAGCACCTCACGTGATCAGTTGGCTCTGACTGCTCATCTCTTGACACTGACAGACAGGCTGGAGAGCAGGGGATTGCGTTATATTGCTATCAAAGGACCTGCGCTCTCTCAAGAGGTTTATGGCGATATCACTCTGCGCCAATATGGTGATATCGATCTCTTCGTCGATCAAGACGATATGCAGAAGATGAGTGAGCTGATCATTACTCTGGGATACCAGCCTCTTCTGCCGGTCACACTCTTGACGCGTCGGAAGTTCTTTGCTTTGGATAACGACTTCAGCTTCAGGCATCAAAGCAGTGGCGTACTGCTCGAACTGCACTGGAAGCTTTTCCCGCGAAGACACAGGATGTCTCTTCCCTTTGGGCAGCTATATTCTCATACCGACAGACTCGAAATCCAAAACAGAAAAATCACGATCCTCTTACCCGAAGACAATCTCCTCTATCTTGCACTGCATGGCGCCAAGCATATCTTTGAGCGCTTCGAATGGGTCTATGATATCGATCGTCTGATCGCCACTTACCCGGATCTGGATGTGAGAAAAGTATACGAAAAGGCTGTGGCTATTCGGGTAGAGGAGCCGTTTTTGCTAGGGATATTTCTCTGTGAACTTCTCTTTGGGACACCGATTCCACGATCATTGCAACGCTATCGGAGTGAGCGGGTAGACCAGCTTATCGAAAGCGTATTGCACTATTGCAAAGAGGCGTTTATCTTTTGGGATGAAGCTCCCAAAAAACGTGCCCGATTTCTTTTTCTTGCACAGCTTCATCAAGAGAAGGAGTCTCCTCTCTTTTCGCATTTCAAATCGCTCTTCAAGCCTACGGCAGTCGATGTCATCACTTTCAGTTTGCCCGACAGAATAGACTTTCTCTATCCGCTGCTGCGGCCGTTCCGGCTCTTTTACAAGTATTTTCTGCGGAGACTCTATCCTCTGTAGCCGTGTGGGACTGTAGTTTTGCCAGGCATGCCTGATTGGTCTTTCTGCGCTTTCTGTCGAAGAGCCAGCCCCACTTGCTGAAGTATTTGATGGCAGATACGATATGGTGCCCAAAGAGTCTCCGATTGAAATAGGAGCCTTTTTCATATTCGTGTACGACAGAAGTATAGGGGTAAAAAACAGTTCTGGAGACTTCGCCGATCCGGCGGCAGAGATCAAAATCCTCCAGATAGAGAAAGAAGCGCTCATCAAAAAGCCCAACTTTTTCGAGCACCGAGGTGCGTATCAGCATAAAGCTCCCCGAAAGTATCGGCACCTCCATCAGCGCCTCATACCCACTGAACTGAAGTTCGAAAAACTCGTTTCGTCTATCCGTCAGTTGCTTGAAGGGTCCCCATCCCAGAAACCTTCGCCCGATCAGATCAGCAGGTGTGGGTATCAGTTTGCAGAGATGTTGTGTCGTGCCGTTGGGGTAGACGACTTTTGGTGAGACCAGCCCTACATCGGGATGAGCATCCATAAAATCGAGCAGCTCCCTGATCGTCCCCTGGTTGAAGTAGATATCAGGGTTGACCAACAGGTGATAGTCGACACTTTCGTCGATACTCCTTCGCATCGCGATATTATTGGCTGCACCGAAGCCCAGATTTTTGCCTGGATAAATATAAGTGGTGAGTGCGTCGTAGTGCTTTCGCAATCGATCCGTAGAAGAGTTGTCTACAAGAAAGAGTTGATGGATCTCGCTCTTTTCCAGTAGTACACTCCCTATGGAAGCGTCGAGCATTACTTTGGGGTTGTCGTGGGCTATGATCGCGACATTAACTCTCAAGAGTCTCCTTTGATCAGTTTGAGTAGATGCTTACTGAGTGAAAAAGCCGCAAACAGAGGAAATAATATCATAATGCCGGAACTTTTGCAATACTTTTTGTACATTCTTATTTCACCCTTGCGCATTGCCCAAACATTGGCACTTTGGCCGCCTGATGACCTCACAGGCCTGTCGATGATCGTCAGTGCAGTATCCAAATGATAGGTTTGGTCGTATGCTTGCGTCACGCGCAACCAGAGGTCGTGATCTTCGGTAAATCGCATCGATTCATCGAAGCGTTCGGGTATCGATCGTTTGATGATGATTGCGCCGGTGGCGGATAGATTTTTTAAAAGCAGTATCCTTGACGAAACCTTTTGAAGTGTGGTACTTTTCGGTGCTTGTTTGTCGGGGAGGATATAGGCATGCATCAGCAGGATGATATGCGGATCGTTTTCGAGCATCGGGACGATATGCTTCAGCTTCTCCGGAACGAAGCGATCATCCGCATCCAGAAAGGCGAGATACTCTCCTGTCGCCAGATCCCAGCCTCTGTTTCGGGCAGCAGCAGGACCGCTGTTTTGGGGCAGCTGCTCTATGACGATCGTAACCTCACCGTGATAGTCGTTTTCCCAGGCTTTGATGATATTCATAGAGTCGTCACTGCTTTGGTCGTCTACGATGATGATCTCTGAAGGCAAATAGCTTTGTGAGACGCAGGAGTCGAGTGTCCTGCGTATCTGTCCGGATGCATTGTAGAGCGGGATAACGATGCTGAAATGTATCATCGCAGGGTCTCCTCCCTCTTCTCCTCTTCCTCCTCCTGAAGATAGTTGATCCAAGAGTCGATGTTGATTACTCTGGGTGATTTTTGCTCTTCAAATAGATAGTTTTTGTAGGGAATCAGAAAATGCTGTCTATTGCCCGGGAAATGCTCGTCACGATAGAGGGCATAGTTGAAATTGAAGAGATAGTAGAGAGCAAAAAGAACGAGCATCATTCGATAGGTTGCTACATTTTTGATCGAATGTAGATAGATCGGCACCAGTACGATCTGGGCGACGAGAAAAAACTGTGCCAATCGTGTGACATAAACAAAATCACTGAAGATATTGAAAATGATTAACCCGACAAGCAGCGTATTCAACAGATAGTGATCCAGCCTATTTTTGACAAAATACTCTTTTTGTATCATAAAGAAGAGAAAGAAGAGATTGACGATCAGGAGCTTGAGGGGACTGACTGCCCCGGTGTAGTTGACGTAGGCACCAAAGTGACCCGGCATATGTGACAGGATCAGTTTGCCAATGTGAGCAAAAGAGAGGAAGAGACTGACAATCTGCAAAAATAGGTAGGTTATCCATGAGTAGGTCTGCTGGAAAAGTTTGCCGCCCAGCAGATAGAGGAGTGATACGAAGATAGAACTATAATGAAACAAAAATGCAAATAGAGCGGTTAGCGCATATTTTCTATTGTCCGGTTTATCGATGGCAATGTAGTGCAATCCATAAAAAAGTATCGTCAAGGCAATCCCCTGACGAATCACAGAAAAAGAGTTGAGATAGAGTGACGGGACCAGAAGATAGAGCAGCAATCCGATACGATAGTATGGCGTCAAACTTCGCAGCGCCTTGTAGAGTATGGTTACGGTCAAAGCGGAAAAAAAAAGAAACATAGCCTGTATACCAAGCCCAAAGTCCAAATGCCGGATCAGGCGCACCGCAAAGACAAAGGCCGGCTCCCACTTGAGAAGTTGGCTGTCATAGAGGTATCCTGCCAGATACTTGGGATAATCATACCCTATCTCAAAGCGAAGTCCCGCGAAAAGGATCATCGCCGCCAGTGCCAGATAGAGGAAGATATTGGTGGGGGTGATCTCTCTGGAGCCATAGCGGAGTGTGACATGGTGCCTCTCTATCCAGTAGTCGAGAGAGAGCAGCATGACGACGAGGAGCACCAGTATATTGTAGATCAGCATGACGGCTCCATTTTTTGTAGTTTGTCGATCGACCTGTTGAGCAGGATGTCTGAGGGTATCAAAAATTTCATACGATCATAGAGATAGTGACGATCCAGCAAAGTGTACATATGATGCTTCCTGCGGATCGTATGTTTCTCCTCAAAGCTTTCTCTGAGCCGGCGCGAGCTGATCCCTCCCATCCTGAAGTTGGCTATCACTTCATCGTCTACATAGAATGATATGTCATTCAGCCACCAGCGCAGCAGTATCTCCCAGTCCGCCGCAATCCTATAGGCAGTATCGAAGAGTCCAAATCTCCGATAGAGTGATGCACGGGCGAAGACGGTGGGATGGTTGAGCAGCATACCTTTGGCGAAGTTGTCCAGTTTTTTGGGCCCCCTCTTCACCATCGTCTCCCGCCCCTCCCGAAAAATCAACATCGCCCCGTGAACCACCTCGGCACCTGTCTCTTGCATGATATTCATCGCCCGGCTTATGCTTCCCGGCGCATACCAGTCATCTGCATTGATCAGTCCGATCACATTGCCGGTCGCCTTTCGGATGCCCTTGTTCATCGCATCGTAGATCCCATCATCTGTTTCACTCACCCAGTAGTTGATGCGATCCTGGTATCTGTTGATGATATCCAGTGTTCCATCTGTCGAACCGCCATCGATGATGATATATTCGATACTGGGATAGTCCTGCTCTATCACACTCCGGATCGTTTGCTCCAGATGGGCTTCTGCGTTGAAGACGACGGTGATGATGGTGACTTTTGGGATACTCTTCACGTGGCGGCACCTTCGTTTTGTATGATTATAGAGTAATGTCAGTTAGAGTCGGTTTGCGAGAGAATCTCACGCTTGAAATATGCCGCAAAGTCAATCGCCGACTTGACTGTCAAGTGGATGCCGTCTGATGTTTGATATCTGTCGTCGCTATTGTTCTGTTCGATAGAGGGAATGGATGGAAACTCTGTTTTGATAAAATTTCTCACTGTTTTTCTAGCCTCTGTTTCGGCAAGTCGTGAATCGTTGGGCATCTCGAAGAAGATGAGTTTCGTTCCCTTTTTTAGAAAATAATCTATGTTGCGATGCCAGTCACTCAGTAGTTTTTCTTTGTTTTTGATCACGGGTTTATTCTGTTGTTTCAGTGTACTTTTGACAAGTCTATCCAAGAGTTTTTTATCTATTCTTTGATGGAGTTTCTCCTCCTGTGAGCGACCGGCAAATATGTAGATGAATGTTCCCACGAGGTTCAGGGTTTGATACTTTTCCTGTAGTGCGATGATCTTGCCGCGCAGCTCAAACAAAACAGGCACAAAAAGCGCATCCAGAAACTTACGATCAGCGGGCATCGTAAAAATATTGCTCTCTATGAAGATCGCTTCGGGAATATATCCGCTTTTTCGGATGATCTCCAGTCCGGTTAGCGGTCCTCCGCCTCCCAAGGCAAGGTTGTAAACATCTTCCCCTTTGTCAAACTTCATCCGTGTCGCCATCGAAGAGCCGACGATCACCCTCGATGGTTTGGGATGCCGATAGATAAAATCCTGTGCGAAGATGATATTGGCCTGGTATTGATTTTGGGTGAAGGTAACCTTCGGCTTCGTCGCCGAGATCACAACGATATAGAGAAGCGTCAGTCCAAGTGCCATAGCAACACTTTTCCAGACGAAAGAATCAAAACTGAAAATAGATGAACGCACTGCTGTTCCCGCTTTGAAAAATGATGGCAAAGAGTAAGATTCCGTAGAGTATCGATTTGTTTTTGCCAAACCACGTCCTATATCGGATATATCGTGAATAGCCTATATGATGGAGATAATACAAAAATACAGGCAGACTGTAGAGAAAAACCATCAGCAGAACACCTCTGTTGTGATCGATCGAAGTATTATGCACCAGTGCCCGAAAAAAGCCCTCAAATCCCTGTATATCAAGCTGAAAAAAGAGCCACCCCACCGTCACCAGAGAAAAAACCGTCACGATTTGCAAAATCCTGAAGATCTGATGCCTCGGCAATGTAATATAGTGGGCAAAAATCCGTTCTGACACCAGAAGTACACCGTGGTATGTACCCCAGGAGACATAGCTCAGACTGGCACCGTGCCAGAGTCCTCCCAAGACCATCACGACCATTAAATTCAAATAGTTTCGAAGTGTTCCTTTTCTGTTTCCTCCAAGAGGGATATAGAGATACTCCTTGAGCCAGAGCCCCAGTGTCATATGCCAACGCTTCCAGAACTCGGAAAATGAGCTTGAGATATAGGGAAAGTCAAAGTTTTGAGGCAACCGATACCCAAAGAGCGATGCCACACCAATCGCGATGAGCGAATAGCCGGCAAAATCGGCAAATATCTGTACGGAATAGCCAA
>JANTGA010000009.1 GCA_024763175.1 Sulfurovum sp. | reverse complement strand
ATGGGGCTGCTCAAATTTGTCATCGAAAAAAAGAGCGGTATCATCCGGGGTGTACAGATCCTCAGCGAAGACGCCTCGGCACTGAGCGGCGAAGCGGCACTCATCGTCGCCAATGAAATGAAAGCGATGGATGTGATGCAAGCGATTCATCCGCACCCGACATTGACGGAAGCATTTGGCAAATTGTCGCAGCAGGTATTTATAAAATCAATGATGCAGGGCCGAGCACCATCGCAAGGAGGTAAATAATAAAAACGATAGAAAGTGCGGAACGTAATACTATGTAACAAAAAAGGATAACCAATGGTAGAATTTATGAAAAAAGCGATGGACTGGGTCCTCGAAAAAGAAGATGATGCAGCGAAAAGCTGCCACGTAGCACCGGCAGATGTCGACAAGCAGATCGCGATGCTGGAAAAGAAGCGTGACGCGCTCAAAAAGAAGTATGACGACGACTTGGCAGAAATGGAACATATCCTCAACAGGCTGCACACGATCAAGGCAGAAAGCCTGCGATGCAGCACAGCGGAATAAACCGCTTGTTTACTTTCGTATTCTATAATCTGGGTACCTCTAATCAAAAGTAAAGGAGTTTCAGATGGGTCCCTATACAGAAAAGCTCAACGAAGTCAAAGCATTGATCGAACGATTGCAAAAAGAGTCGCCCAAGCAGACTGCGGCATTCAATCAGTTCATGATGAGTGTCGAAAAACCGGGAGCGCTGGGCACAAAAGAGAAAGAGCTCATCAATGTTGCACTTGCGATCTCGGCACAGTGTGAATGGTGTATCGCCCTGCATGTCAAAGGTGCATTGACCAACGGTGCAAGCGCAGAAGAGATCATCGATGCGGCGATGCAGGCAGTCCTGATGCATGGAGGACCTGCACTGATGTACATGATCCCGGTCGAAAAGGCGATCGACGAGTTCACCAAAGCTTAGCGCGCTTCAGGGTGCCTTTAGATACTCGTCGGCCCTATAGCTGCTGCGGGTATAGGGCGAGCTTTTGATCGTGTCAAAGCCCATCGCCATTCCCAGATCATAAAAATGATCAAAACGTGCCGGCGGGACGAATTGGACGACTTGGGCATGCTCTATCGACCGAAGCAAGTACAAGCGCACTCCGGGTTTAATGTAGATTCGATATACTTTTCCAGTCTCGGTTGATCTATTTGATACAAAGGAGAAGCAGTGAACACAGGGAAACATATCGCTATCTTTGGCCCTACAGGCTACATCGGCACCAAAATGCTGATCAATCTGTACAACGAGGGTCATCGTCTCAGCCTCTTTTCGCGCAATATTCGGAAGCTTTCCTTTTTGCAGGATGAGTGCATGCTTTTGATCTCCAAAGAGCCGCGTATCTGCGTGATCGAGCAGTTTCTTGAGGCGCGATATCTCAAACAGGTCACCGATGCTCTCATGGGTGTGGATGTGATCTACTATTTTATTCATTCACTCAATATGAACAAAGGCAACTTCACCAACAAGGACAATCAGTTGGCAGAACTGATCGCCAAGGCAGCCAATGCAGCAGGTGTCCAGCAGATCATCTACCTGGGAGGCTTGGGTGTCGATACGCCTGAAGCACCTATTTCACCACACCTCAAAAGCAGGCAAGAGACTGCAGAGCATTTTCGTATGTATCATCCCTGCGTAACAGAGTTTCGTGCAGGTGTGATCATCGGAGCAGGATCAGCCAGTTTTGAGATCGTCAGAAATCTGGGAACCAAGCTCCCTTTTTTGCCACAACTCCCCGGATACCAGGGACTTTGCCAGCCAATATATGTGAATGATGTTGCGTGCTATTTAGCCCATGCGCTCTGCAATCCCCTCTATTACAATCAGATTGCAGAGATAGGATCTGAAGATATTTTTCGTTATTCTGAAATGCTGGAGGCGTTCGCATGGATCAGCCAGCACAAAAAACTCAAAACCCTCCCCCTGCCCCTTATCAATAAGCTGCTCACGCCATCCGTGATCGCCTGGTTCGCCGCAAGAATGACCCCGCTTCCCTATGTACTGATCGAGCCCCTCGTTGAAGGGATGCACTCTCTGGCTATCGTAGGCGATCATCCCGTAGAGAGAGTTGATCCCGGGGTCTCCATCGTACCGATACCCTTCAAAGAAGCTGTATTCCTCGCACTGGAGCGTCTCGAGACCGGTACAATGGATAGCGTGTGGTCCATCCCTTATGAGTTATCGGTCTTCAATGCGGAGCACAAAAAGCAGTTTCTCCATTTCACATCCAAAGAGATCGAGGGGATGCTCTATGAAGAGTGCAGCAGAGCCATAGGCGTCGATGAGATGAGCAGTGTGTTTGAATGCGTCAAGCAGATAGGGGGTAAAACCGGCTATTACTCCCCACGCTGG
Source organism: Sulfurovum sp. (assembly GCA_024763175.1). Classification (GTDB taxonomy): domain Bacteria; phylum Campylobacterota; class Campylobacteria; order Campylobacterales; family Sulfurovaceae; genus SZUA-451. Next base: position 32,660 of record JANTGA010000009.1, on the reverse strand, counting down.
CTATGGGAGGCCCGTGGTTTTATCGATAAACTGTTTGGCGGCCCCGGCCTCTCGCCTTCCAGACGTCGTCCGGATCTGCTGCGTGTCGGGGATCGGCTTGATTTTTGGGTTGTGACTTTTTACAAAAATACACCCGATGAAAAGATATTGCGTCTCAAAGCCAAGATGCTTTCACCAGGCAACGCCTGGCTTCAGTTTGTAGTCAAGCGTTCCCCGACGGACCATGAGTCTCTATTCAATCTTCGTGCCTATTTTGAGCCTTCTGGCATCTGGGGCTACGTCTACTGGTACAGTCTCTACTTTATTCACAAGTTTATCTTCAAAGAGATGGCTGAAAATATTGTCAAAGAGGCAAGGAGGCAAAAGCATCAACCCCTATCATAATATTCTGACACTCTATCGATTTTTTTTGGGAATGCATACCCAATACAAATTCGCACCAGATATGCATTTCAGCGCTGGAGCGCTGGAACGAGCTAAAACCGTAGGGGTGCCCCTTGTGGGTACCCGCATATCCTGCACGAGTATTATTTCAAATCCGAATCCCGATACTCATCTTCGGGCAACCACAAGGGCATCCCCGGTTTATTCGCAGTCTTAAGGGAGAAGGAACGAGAATAAAATTACCGTACTTATCTATATGGTATAATCCAGCCAAAGGATATGCAATGGTGCAACGATGAGCAGGACACGGAAAGCCTATAATGCAAAACGCTTGCTGGGAACAGTATTGGCAATTTTCCTCATTTTTTTCAACTGGAAGGCAAGCTATGCTCACTACTGCCTCTCTCTGTTTTTTCCGCTTGTCGTGTTGGTGATCATCAGTTATGGTTATATTGAGCTGAAAATGGAAGAGCGAAACTGCTTCAGGCAATGCTACTTTAAGAGCAATAGCTTCTTCGCAATACTTTTATCCGGCAGGCTTTTTGTTACACTCTTCTATTTGTTGGCCTCTTTAGCGATGACTGTCTCTATCTTTTCGAGTGCTATCGATTACTCGGTGTGGTTGTGGCTCTATCTTCTTCTTCATAGTGCATTGTCACTCTTTCTGTTTGCGTATCTCGATCAGGTATTTGGGGCAATGCTCCAAAAGCGGTACCGGTCCATTTTTGCGAGAGAGTGGACCATCCTCTTGATGGGAGTGCCACTCATCGCTGTTTTCCTCTCTCTGAGTCTCAACAGTTATGAGCCGGCTTACTTGAGTGATTCGCTTCAGGAGACTATCTCGAACGCATCACGGAGTATCTCCTCGGACTGCGATATCATCAACAGCATCCTCAAGCTCGGCAAAACCATCGATAGCAGCTTCTGGTGGGTGATCCATGAAAGCACAGAGCAGACAAGCAAGCCTGTGATCAAGGCGGGGATCTGGGTGGCTTTTCTCCTCTACAACAGTCTGGCACTTCTTGGAATCAATCGACTGATCATACAGATCATCTATCTGCTGCGCGAGGCATTTAGGAAGCCAGAAGGGAAATAGATGAAAGAGTTTGAAAGCATGTCACTCTTTGAAAAAATATTTTGGGCAACACTGCTCCTTTTTCTTATCATCTATCTCTTTTTGGTATTTTTGGCATCTGCCAACAGCACAAAGAGTGCCGCTGAGACCAATCTATCCAGCCCTACCTCCCGAAATATTATACAGGAGATTGAAATCATCGTCAATTCGGACAGGATAAGGAAGAACCTGGAAAACAACCAAACGATGCTCGAGATCAAAGAAAATCTAAATCAAAATCTTGGCAAGGTAGACGCAAAAATTGACGAGGAAGTCGACCAGGCTTTCCGCGCAGTGCGCCAAAATATAGATACTTTTCTGGACTTTCACTACTCTGTCATTGGGGAGTATGTAGAACTGGGAGGCATGGCAACCGGCACGATAGGCAAGCGTGTCCAGGAGAAGCTGTTTGGTTCTGATTTTTCTACGCATCTTCAAACTGCACTGGATGCCATCTCGGATGAATATGCATTGAGATTGTCTGATCACTTTGACTTCATCCGCCAGAAGGCCACTGCAAAAGTAGATGAGAATCTCAATGGTCAAATTATGGCAGAGATCCAGAAGCAGATCGATCAAAACATCAAAATACAGAGTGGCAAGATAGCTGTTTTGGTGGTGGCCAAACTGATGCCGAAAATTGCCAAAGTAGCCAGCGCCAAAATCGCCGCAAAGTCTTCAGGGAAAATTGCGGCCAAGGTCGCTGCCAAGGTTGGGACAAAGTCTGCAGCAGCAGCCACTGGAGCAGCCAGCGGTGCACTCTGCGGGCCACTTGTCTGGATCTGCTCACCTGTTGCCGCCGCTGCGCTATGGTTTGGGACGGATGCTGTCATCAGTACAGCGGATGAGCTTTACAATCGGGATGCGTTCAAGCAGGATATCATAGACTCTCTGAGACTTCAGGAAGATGCATTGAAGTCTCGACTGAAAAAGCGTTATCAGAAATCTGCACACAAACTATCCAAAGAGATCCAGACAACATACAGGCAGACGCCCGCTAAAGAGAAAAAAAGGATTAAGATTCGGGAAAAAATAGGTCTGTAAGTGCTGCCCGTTGCGGGCAGCGATAGTTTGGTACGCTACTCTACTTCTGCGAGATGAACCCTCTCCGTATTGATCATACCGGTTCCGACTGGGATCAGACGACCGATGACAACATTTTCCTTGAGGTCTTCAAGACCATCAACCGTACCAGCAATCGATGCCGATGTCAATACTTTCGTCGTATCCTGGAAGGATGCTGCAGAGATGATACTGTCTGCACCAACCGCAGAACGGGTAATACCCACAAGCATCGGCTCGGCGATGGCAGGCTCACCGAAGAGCTTGATCACGCGTTCATTCTCTTCTTTGAATTTTCGCCTGGAGATGATGTCTCCTGCGATAAAGTTACTATCTCCACTCTCGACGATCTTAACCTGCCTCATCATTTGCGACACAATAATCTCGATATGTTTATCAGAGATATTGACCCCTTGACGTCTATAGACCTGCTGGACTTCCGAGACGATATACTCATAGAGTTCTCTCTCTCCAAGGGCTGCAAGAATATCGTGACTCGATACCACACCCTCTGTCAACTTCTCGCCGGTATGGACAAATTCACCCGGATGGACCAGGGGTGTTTTGCCTTTATCGACAAACTGCTCGGTAAACTGGCCATTATTCCCGCTGATAATCAAGCGCTCTTTGCCGCGCAATGGCTTTCCGAAGCCCACTTCACCGTCGATTTGTGCGATCAATGCGATATCTTTGGGGCGTCTTGCCTCAAAGAGCTCAGAAACCCTCGGGAGACCCCCGGTAATATCTTTCGATTTGATCGCTGCTTTTGGTGTTTTGGCCAGGATATCAGCGATACTGACCTCATCACCATCCTTCACAAAAAGAATCGTTTTCGGATCAAGCTGATAGCGCAGTATCTCTCCCGATTCTGTCGCCAGAATGATCGCAGGCTTGTAGGCTGCCGGGATATACTCGTTGAGTTCCAGTCTCGTATCACCCGTCACTTCGTCGAACTGTTCAGCAACAGTAATACCCGAAATAATATCTTCAAACTTCAATGTACCGGCCTGCTCTGCAATAATCGGCTCAGAGTAGGGATCCCACTCGGCGATCACTACCTGGGTTTCACTGGCAGGAGCAGAGATCATATCCCCCTTCTCTACCATCCCGTTGTTGCCGACTTTGATGACCGACCCTCTCGAGATATAGTGTCTGGCTGCTTCTCTGTTGCTCTCGTCGGCAACCACGGCAAACAAGCCTTTCTCCTCGACAGAGGCGCCTTCACTGATCGTATCGATCGCTTCAAGATAATCGCCCTTCAATATAAAGTACTTGACTTTTCCTCTGGCGTCAGCCAGTACCTTCTGTGTCACTGGTGCACCATCTTCGACTTTGAGTTCACTGGCAAACGGCACACGGCCAGGCACGCTCCATCCCTCTTTGATCACTTCAACGATCGATTCACCTTCGGAGACCCTCTCTCCATCTTTGAACGGAAGATAAAGTTTACCATCGATCTTGCCGCCAACACCGGCAAGTTCATTGGCTTTGGCTACATCAGACTTTCTCAGATTGTATCTTGTCTCTTCATCTTTGTCGTCCACAACAAAAATAATAATTTCATCATGGGTAATCGTCACAGAGAGTACTCCATCGCAGACCGCTTTGATCTTCGGCTCAACCAGCAAAATACCGGCATTTCTTCTGTTTGAAACGATCAGGTTGTCTTCTCGGTTTCTAAAGACTGCCAGGTTATAGTATCGGATAAACCCTTCCTGGCTCGCGACAACCTGCCGCTCCTCTTTGCCCGCTGTTGCAGTACCACCCGTGTGGAAAGTACGCAGGGTCAACTGCGTACCTGGCTCACCGATAGATTGTGCTGCGATGACACCGACAGCTTCACCCGGCTTGACCAGTTTGTTTTCTGCCATGTTGAGGCCGTAGCATTTGGCACAGATGCCTTTTTCTGCCTTACAGGTAGAAGGTGCTCGCATCACAACTGACCGTACACCGGCTTCTCTGACCAGATTGGACATCTCTTCGTCGACCAGCGTACCCTGACTGATCAGAACTTCGTTGGTGATCGGGTCGATCACATCCTCAGCAATGACACGTCCATAGATACGATCACTCAATGGCTCAATCATCTCATTACCCACGACGATATCAGAAACCTCGACCCCTTCGTGTGTACCGCAATCCTCCATACTGACTTTGACATTTTGGGCAACATCAATCAGTTTACGTGTCAAATATCCTGCGTTGGCTGTTTTCAATGCAGTATCTGCCAATCCTTTTCTTGCGCCGTGCGTTGAGATAAAGTACTCAAGGACGTTCAAGCCTTCGCGGAAGTTTGAGGTGATCGGTGTTTCAATGATCGATCCGTCAGATTTGGCCATCAAGCCCCTCATACCAGAAAGCTGTCGGATCTGCGCGGCAGAACCTCTCGCACCGGAGTCAGCCATCATAAAGACAGAGTTGAAGCCATCCTTGTCTTCACGGATCAGCTTCATCAACTCTTCTGCGATCTCATTGTTCGCATCGGTCCAAATATCAATAATCTTGTTGTACCGCTCCTGCTCTGTCAAGAGGCCGGCACCATATTGCTGCTGGATCTCTTTGACGAGCCCCTTGGCCTCGGTCACCCTCTGCTCTTTGATCTCCGGAATCTTAATATCATCGATAGAGATTGAGACCCCTACCAGTGTCGCATACTTGAAACCGATATCTTTCAAATCATCCAGGAAAGAGGCTGCATCGTTGATACCGCCGATCTTGTAGACATAATCAACCAGTGCCCCGATATCTTTCTTTTTGAGAATCTTGTTCCAGTATTTTTCCGGCACGTAGTCAGGAATGATCGACTTGAGGATCAGGCGGCCCGCTGTCGATCGGGTGATCTGTCCATCTACCACTGTCCGGATACGTGCATTGAGGTCGAGTGCCTGCTCTTCAAAGGCGATGATGACTTCATCAACATTGGCAAAGAGTTTATGCTCACCTTTGACCTCTGACTTTTCCAGCGTCAGATAATAGAGTCCCAAAATCATATCCTGAGATGGTACCGCAATCGCTTTACCGGATGCCGGAAGCAAAATATTCATCGATGAGAGCATCAAGACTTTCGCTTCAGCGATCGCTTCATCACCCAGTGGCACGTGTACGGCCATCTGGTCCCCATCGAAGTCAGCGTTGAATGCTGAACAGACGAGCGGGTGCAGCTGTATCGCTTTTCCCTCGATCAGACGGGGGTGAAATGCCTGAATAGAGAGTTTGTGCAGTGTCGGCGCACGGTTGAGCAGGATTGGATAAGACTCAACGACCTCTTCGAGACACTCCCAGACTTCGTTGACTTTCTGCTCGATCATCTTCTTGGCAGTCTTGAGGGTTGTGGCATAGCCTTTTTCCTCCAGCTTGGCCATCAGGTGCGGTTTGAAGAGTTCAATGGCCATCTTCTTGGGAAGACCGCATTGATCCATTCGCAAGTCAGGACCGACGACGATAACAGAACGCCCGGAGAAGTCGACACGTTTACCCAGCAGGTTCTGTCTGAATCGTCCCTGTTTTCCTTTGATCACTTCAGAGAGTGATTTGAGAGGACGTTTATTGGCACCTTTGACAGCATTGCCGCGACGGCCATTATCGAAGAGTGCATCGACAGACTCCTGCAGCATTCTCTTCTCGTTGCGCACGATAATCTCCGGCGCATCCAGCTCCGTCAAGCGCTTGAGACGCTGGTTTCGGTTGATGACTCTTCGATAGAGGTCATTGACATCAGAGACGGCAAACTTACCACCATCGAGACTGACCAGTGGTCTCAAATCCGGCGGCAAGACCGGCAGATTGGTCAGCATCATCCACTCCGGCCTGTTGCCGGAATTGAGGAATGCTTCGATCACCTTGAGCCGCTTGACAATGGTCTTTCGCTTGGCTTCAGACTTGGTTGCAGCAATATCCTCTTTGAGCTGTCCGAACATTTCGACGAGATCCAGGTCGGCCAGAAGTTCGCGAATCACTTCACCACCCATACGGGCGTCAAAGTCAGTATCACCAAACCGTTGAAGGATCTGCTGATATTGCTCCTCATTGAGAACATCAAATTTGGCTAGCGAACTTGCACCTTCGCTGTCATAGCTCGCCTCACCCGGATTTTTGACGATATACGCTTCATAATAGAGAACTCTCTCGAGATCCTTCATCTTGACACCCAGAAGCGTACCGATACGGGACGGCAGAGAACTGACATACCAGATATGTGCGACCGGAGCGACCAGCGCGATGTGTCCCATGCGGTTTCGTCGCACTTTGGACGAAGTCACTTCAACACCACACTTTTCACACACGACGCCCTTGTAGCGCATCTTCTTGTATTTGCCGCAAAGACACTCATAGTCTCTGATCGGGCCGAAGATTTTGGCACAGAAGAGACCGTCTCTTTCAGGCTTCAATGTACGATAGTTGATCGTCTCCGGCTTCTTGACCTCACCATAACTCCAGGAAAGAACTTTCTCCGGACTCGCAACACGCAATTGCAGCGCTTCAATATCCTTAGGTCTCTCTTCACTGTTGAGATCAATCGGTGTTAAATTTTCCAGTCGCTTACTCATTGTTCACCCTCTACTTCTTTATTCTTCTCATATAGCTCCACATCCAGACCAAGTGCCTGAAGCTCCTTAGTCAAGACAAACATTGTTTCAGGTACACCGGAAGCCGGCACACTCTCGCCTTTGGTGATCGCTCTGTAGGCTCTCGCTCTCCCCTCTACATCATCCGACTTGATCGTCAGCATCTCTTTGAGGATATGGGATGCACCATAGGCTTCCAATGCCCAGACTTCCATCTCTCCAAATCTCTGTCCGCCGAAGAGTGCTTTACCACCGACAGGCTGCTGTGTCACCAGAGAATAAGGCCCGGTTGAACGCGCATGCACCTTCTCGTCGACAAGGTGGTGCAGCTTGAGCATATACATATACCCGACATTGACACGCTCGATCATCTTTTCACCGGTCATACCATCATAGAGTACCGTTTTTCCATCTTCATCGATTTTTGCCAATTCAAACAGTTTGGCGAACTCATCCCGGTTTGCTCCCTCGAAGACAGGAGCAGCAAACTTGACACCATTGCTCCAATCTCTAGCATAGAGCAGAAGCGCCTCATCACTCATCTCTGCCAATGCTTCTTTGGCATTCATCAGCTTCGCAACATCAGCGATCTGACTCATCTTGTTTCTGAGCTCTTCGATAAAACTCTCTTTTTGATCTTCAAACATTTCTGCGATCTGCTCGCCCAGCCGCTTGCCAACCAATCCGAGGTGAACCTCCAGAATCTGTCCAATATTCATACGACTCGGAACCCCCAATGGGTTCAGGATCACATCAACAGGTCTGCCATCTTCCATATAGGGCATATCCGTCTCGGGTACGATATTGGAGACGATACCTTTGTTTCCGTGACGGCCCGCCATCTTGTCACCTACTTTGAGTTTACGCTTGGTAGCAATATAGACTTTGACAAGCTTGGTGACACCACTGGGAAGAATGTCATCTTTTTCCAGTACGCTCAGCTTCTCTTCGTGTTCGACCTTGAGCCGTTTCTTCTGCTTGAGGAAATAGTTTTTGAGTGAGTCATACTCCGATTGCACATCTGTGCTGAACGATTGAACAACACCCTTGAGGGCAAAACGATTGATCTCTTTGATCACCTCGGCGGGAATATGTTCACCCTCCTTGTACTCAACACCACTGATAGAGACATCACTCACCAACTCATTTGCGGAGAGCAGCGCAGTAATCCTCAATATCTCCTCTCGGTCGATCATCAGCAGCTGATCATGGTGTTCACCATCAAGTGCCGACTTCTCCTCTTCGAAGGCTTGGATCGCGCGTGCATCTTTCTCATAGCCTTTCTTGGTGAAGACTTTGATATCAACGACAACTCCCTCCATAGAAGCAGGGCAGTAAAGTGACTTGTTGACAACGTGGCCTGCTTTTTCACCAAAGATGGCACGCAGAAGCCTCTCCTCCGGAGTTGGCTTGATCTCTCCCTTGGGGCTCACTTTCCCAACCAGAATCATTCCCGGCCTGACATGTGTACCCATCTTGACGATACCGCTATCATCAAGATGCAGCAATTCATCTTCCCGAATATTGGGGATATCTCGGGTAATCTCCTCTGTGCCATGCTTGAGCTCACGCGCTTCGATCTCTTTTTCATAGGTATGCACAGAAGTAAAGGTATCTTCACGGATCAATTTTTCAGAAATAATGATCGCATCTTCGTAGTTGTATCCATTCCATGGCATGAAGGCTACCAGTGCATTTTTACCGATCGCAAGCTCTCCCTGATCCATATTGGGACCATCCGCAATGACTTGCCCGGCTTTAACCTTCTCACCGACATGAACGATCGGTGTTTGTGTAAAAGTCGTATTCTGATTGGTTCGCATATTCTTTTCGAGTGGGTAATGGTCGATATAGACACCGCCCTCATCTTCGCCCATCACGTAGATATTTTTCGCATCGACTTTTTCCACACTGCCGGCGCGTTTCGCCTTGCTTGACTCCCAGGCATCACGGCTCACAATCGCCTCCATTCCCGTGCCGACGACCGGCGCATCTGTTTTGAGCAGCGGTACAGCCTGTCGTTGCATGTTTGACCCCATCAAAGCACGGTTCGCATCATCGTGCTCAAGAAATGGGATCAGTGCCGCTGCTGTACCGGATATCATCAAAGGTGAGATATCGATCAAGTCAACTCGCGAAGCAGCATTCAGTTCGATGTTGCCGTTGAGTCGTGTTTCGATCAAATCTTCGACGATATACCCCTCTTCGTCAACCTCCGTCGAGGCAGGTGCGATACACTTATCCTCCTCCTGGGTGGCAGTGATATAGATGATCTCATCAGTCACTTTGCCATCTTTGACAATCTTGTATGGTGCTTCAATAAATCCAAGTTCGTTGACCTTTGCATAGGTTGCCAGGGTGTTGATCAAGCCGATATTCTGGCCTTCTGGCGTCTCTATCGGACATATACGACCATAGTGCGTCGGGTGAACGTCACGTACCTCGAAGCCTGCACGCTCCTTGACCAAACCGCCTTCTCCAAGTGCGGAGAGTCTTCTCTTGTGTGTCACTTCCGAAAGCGGATTGGTCTGGTCCATAAACTGGCTCAACTGACCACTGGAGAAAAATTCCAAAATTGTATTGGTGATCATTTTGGAGTTGACCAAATCATGCGGCATCAGCTCATCAAGTGTTCCGCTGATCGTCGTCATCTTGTCCTTGATCGCTTTTTGCATTTTGGTCAAACCATTATGCAGTTCATTCCCCAGCAGTTCACCGATGGCACGGATTCTTCTGTTTCCCAGGTGATCCCGGTCATCGATATGTCCCTGGCCATTTTTAACTTTAATCAGGTATTTAACGGTATGGATGATATCTTCGGCTGTCATGACTGTCACATACTCAGGAATATCCAATCCAAGCTTGTGGTTCATCTTCATTCGACCGACTTTTGTCAAATCATAACGCTCAGGATCAAAGAAGAGCTGCCTGAGGAAGGCTTTGGCTGCTTCAGGCGTCACTGGTTCGCCCGGCCTCATGACCTTATAGACACGGATCGCTGCCAAGACATTTTCATCTTCTACCTCTTCGGTCTGCTTCAGAAGCCTCAGGCTCTCCTGGTCAGCGATAAATGCCTTAATGATAGAACTGTCAGTATCTTCAGCCAAATCATTGGCAATCTCAATCATTTCAATGCCCTGTTCAGCCATCTTCTTGAGTTTGGCTTCATCAAGCGAGGAGACGACATCATAGAGGACTTCACCGCTCTCCTGGTCGATCACAGCTTTGGCAAGGTAGCGCTCCATGAGGGTCTCTACAGGATACTCAACCCACTCCAACCCCTCTTCGATCAATTTGGCTGCACGTTTTTTTGTCAGACGCTTGCCAGCCACAACAATGACATTGCCATCCATGTCTTTAACATCATATTCCATACGGCCGGCAAAATCATCGGGGTCAAATTTGACAAGGAATCGATTATTTTTGATGCTGATTTTTTTGGTAGGATAGAAGAGCTTGATGATATCCTCTTTGGAGTAATCAAGAGCCCTGAAAAGAATCGTGACCGGTATCTTTCTTCGCTTATTGATCCGTGCATAGAGTATATCTTTGGCATCATATTCAAAATAGAGCCAGGAACCTCTATCTGGTATGATCTGAGCAGAATAGATCAATTTGTTGGTCACTGTCGTTGCCTCTGCCTCTTTGAAAATGACGCCGGGACTTCGGTGCAGCTGATTGACGATGACTCTCTCGACACCGTTGACCACAAAAGAGGTTCTGTCAGTCATCAAGGGAATATCTCTGACAAAAACAGCCTGCTCTTTGATCTCCTTGGGATCCATCTTCTCGCCTGTCTTTTCATCTCTATTCCATATCGTCAGTGCAATATTCATCTTGAGAGATACTGCATAGGTCAGACCTCTCTCCATGCACTCTCTGACAGTATATTTTGGTTTGACAATCTCACTGTTTTTGTAGGTCAGCGTCAAACGATTCTGCTGGTCATGAATAGGAAAAGAGGATCTAAATACTTTCTCTATGGTACTATTGCGCCTATCTCTCTCACCCAGCATCAAAAAGTTTTCATAACTCTTCTGCTGGAGCTGCAGCAGGTTGGGGATTTCAATCTCTCTGGGTGTTTTAGAAAAATCAACACGCAATCTATTTCCGGAATGTAAAGAATTTAACATAGGCTAACCTTATAGGGTTTATGATTTATGGTTTATTGGTTTGCTATTACCGAGGTAATTGGGATACACGAAAAAACTATTGCAAAGAGCGTAAATATTAACCCTTAATAGTTTGTCACTGTATCCACTGGGGATAGTGAAAATCCGAACAGAGAGCCAGCGCCAAAACAGCTGACTCCATTCGGAAGTAATTATTTAAGCTCGCAAGAAGCTCCCGCTTCTTCGATCTGCTTTTTAAACTCTTCTGCTTCTTCTTTGGATACGCCCTCTTTAAGAACAGTTGGAGTCTCTTCAACAGCTGTTTTAGCTTCTTTGAGTCCAAGACCTGTGATCGCTCTAACGACTTTAATCGCATTGATCTTCTTCGCGCCAGCATCCGTCAAGACGACATTGAACTCAGTCTGCTCTTCAGCAGCTTCACCCGCATCAGCAGCACCGCCACCGGCTACGACCGTAGCCTGAGCAGATACGCCAAATTTTTCTTCAAATTCTTTTACAAGCTCAGAAAGCTCGAGAACAGACAAGTTAGAGATAAATTCAATTACATCTTCTTTAGTTGTTGCCATTTTAATACCTTTTTCATAATTTCTATACTGAAAAGAGCCTCACAAGGCTCACCGCCTTATGCTTCTTCTTCTCTCTTTGCTGCAAGTGCTGAAAGTCCGATAGTAAAATTCTGTACCGGTGCTTTCCAGACATTAAGCAACATACCGAGAAGTTCATCTCTTCCTGGAAGTTTCGCCATCGCATTGATCGTAGCCAATTCAACAGTTTTGCCTTCAAGAAGACCCGATTTGATCACAAATTTTTCTTTGTACGCTGTCGCGAATTTGTCTGCAACTTTACATGCTGCAATTTGATCATCACTCCAGATTACAAGATTTGTGTCGACAAATGTAACTGCTTCCTGCCCGGCATTTGCCAATGCTATCTCAGCAAGTTTATTTTTGACAACTTTAACGTGTGATTCATTCTCTCTTGCCGCATTTCTGACAGACTCAAGTTCTCCGACTGTCAATCCCTTGTAGTCACATACAACGATTGCAGCAGTACCTGTAAATGCTTCTGTCATTTCAGCAACAAGCTGTTCTTTTTCTGTTCTTGTCATGTTTTCTCCTTTCGACCTCTAACCGGGTATCTGTCAAGGTTGACAGAATCCACCATATGCGATGGAAAATCATTAAGCTTTCGCCCCTGTTATCTCCAGCCCAAGATAAAAGAATCTTGTGATTCTCTATTTGATCTCAGCCAACTCGCTGACATCCAGTGTAATAGATGGACTCATCGTCAAAGAAACGGCAGCATTGGTCATATATTTACCTTTTGCGGATGCCGGTTTTGCCTTATTGATCTTTTCGATCAAGGTCCTAAAGTTTGCTTTGATTTTATCTTCATCAAAACTTACTTTTCCAATACCCGCATGAATATTACCTTTTTTGTCTACTCTGAAGTTGACTTGTCCGCCTTTTGCATTTTCTACTGCTTTAGCGACATCCATTGTTACGGTTCCTGTTTTTGGGTTTGGCATCAAACCTTTTGGCCCAAGAATCCTTGCTACTTTACCAAGTACACCCATCATATCAGGCGTAGAGATGACCGTGTCAAAGTCAAGGTTTCCTGACTGGATCATCTCGATCAGTTCGTCCGAACCGACAAGATCGGCACCGGCTGCCTTGGCCTCATCGATCTTTTCACCCTTGGCAAATACCGCCACACGTACCTTTTTGCCTGTTCCATGTGGAAGTACGACCGAACCTCTGATCATTTGATCAGCATGTCGGGGATCGACATTCAGATTCAACGCTACCTCAACTGTTTCGTCAAATTTTGCAGATTTGAGTTCTTTGAGTGTACTAAATGCCTCATCAATACTGTATTGTTTCGTGTTGTCTATTTTTTCCAACAGTTTTGCTGTTCTTTTACTTGTCTTTTTCGCCATTATTTTCTCCGCTATATTTGCTCCCACACTCTTTTGAATCTGTGTGGTAGAAAGATTTAGTCTACGATCTCTACACCCATACTTCGACAGGATCCGGCAATAATTTTTGCTGCCATTTCTCTATCATCTGTATTGAGGTCTGCGATTTTCTGGTCGATAATTTCATCAAGCTTTGCCTGAGTAATCGTTCCTACTTTAGTGGTGATGGGATTATCCGTTCCCTTTTTGATTCCTGCTGCACGCATGATCAAGTCACTTGCCGGTGGCTGTTTGGTTTCAAACGTAAAGCTTCTGTCACTGTAAACTGTTACAATGACAGGTATTTTGAAGCCCATTTTGTCTTTTGTTTTTTCATTGAATGCTTTACAAAACTCCATGATATTCACACCGCGCTGTCCTAATGCAGGTCCAACTGGTGGTGATGGGTTTGCTGATCCGGCAGGGATCATCATCTTGAATTTATCAGCGATCTTTTTTGCCATCTTCTTATTTCCTTATGTTTGATTTTATGATTATATGATCTTCTCTACCTGCGTGTAGAGTATCTCCACGGGTGTATTGCGACCGAAGATAGAAACATTGAGTTTCAGCTTTCCATGGTCCAAGTCATACTCTTCAACCATTCCTGTAAAGTTAGCAAAAGGCCCATCTATAATACGTACCATTTCACCCGTCTCGAAATCAACCTTTGGTCGAGGTGGTGCTTTTTTCTCCATCTTTTCAAGAATCTTTTGAATATCTACTTCGCTCAATTCTGTCGGTGTTTTCTGTTCGCCGATGAAGCGTGAAACGCGAGGAAGACTCTGTATCTTGTGCCAGAGATCTGTATCCAGTGCTATATGTGCAAATGCATAACCTGGATAGAGAGATCGTTCTGTGATCTTTTTCTCTCCGTTTTTGACTTCAATCACCTCTTCGGTAGGAACGACAATCCTGTCGACTTTCTCTTCGATACCATAATCTACTGCAAGTTGCTGGATCGCTCTTTTGACAGACTGCTCACTCCCTGCATATGTTTGGATTGCATACCATTGAAAGGCCATCATTTATCCTATAAAACTGTTGAGACGATTGATGACATCAAAAGGTCAACCAATGCTAAAAATATCGATATGACAGTCACTACGAGAATGACGGCCAAGAATGCTTGCCTGACTTGTACTTTTGTCGGAAATATAACTTTATGAATCTCTTCTTTAGCATGTGCTATAAATGTTGAAAGTTTTCCCATTATTGTTTACCTTAATTGTGGCAGGCCAAGAGGGACTCGAACCCCCGGCACCTGGTTTTGGAGACCAGTGCTCTACCAACTGAGCTATTGGCCTATCTCTAAAAAAGCGAAGCTTTTTACAGCTTCATCTCTTTATGTATAGTATGCTCTCTGCACCATTTACAGTATTTCTTCAGTGCAAGTTTCTCTGTTGTTGTTTTTTTGTTTTTAGTTGTGTGATAGTTACGTCTTGTACATTTCTCACAACCCAAGTGAACGGTTTCTCTCATTTTATCTCCAAATAGCTACAAGAGGGGGCACCCTCCTGCAGGTTAACTTATGCGACTACTTTACTGACAACACCGGCACCAACTGTTCTACCGCCCTCACGGATAGCAAAACGAGTACCTTCTTCCAGTGCAACCGGTGCGATAAGCTCAACATCGATCTTGACATTATCACCAGGCATAACCATCTCAGTACCCTCTTGGAGCTGAACTGAACCTGTTACATCTGTTGTACGAACATAAAACTGTGGTCTGTAGTTGTTAAAGAATGGTGTATGTCTACCGCCTTCTTCTTTGGTCAATACATAAACTTCAGCTTCAAATTTGGTATGTGGCGTAATAGAGCCTGGCTTACAGAGGACCATACCTCTTTGTACAGCTTCCTTCTCGATGCCACGAACCAAAATACCGCAGTTGTCGCCAGCCTGACCACAATCCATCTCTTTTCGGAACATTTCAACACCGGTAACTGTCGTCTTCTGTGTATCTTTGATACCTACGATTTCGATGTTGTCGCCAACACACACCTGCCCTCTGTCAATCTTACCGGTTACAACTGTACCACGACCCTGAATCGAAAAGATATCTTCGATAGGCATCAGGAAGTCTTTATCTGTTTCTCTGACAGGCTCAGGAATATACTCATCTACAGCATCCATCAGCTCCAGGATCTTTTCAGACCATGGCCCCAGTGTACCGCTCTTTGCTTCCTCGAGTGCCTTGAATGCAGAACCGGCTACGATTGGCGTATCATCACCTGGGAATTCATATTCAGAAAGAAGTTCTCTTACTTCCATCTCTACGAGCTCAAGCATCTCTTCTTTATCTTCTTCGTCCAGTTGATCTTCCTTGTTCAGGAAAACAACGATGTAAGGCACGCCGACCTGACGAGAAAGAAGGATATGTTCTCTAGTCTGAGCCATTGGTCCATCAGTCGCAGCGATAACAAGAATCGCACCATCCATCTGAGCAGCACCGGTAATCATATTTTTGACATAGTCGGCGTGACCTGGACAGTCAACGTGTGCATAGTGACGTGTTTCGGTTTCATACTCTACGTGAGAAGTCGCGATCGTGATCCCTCTTTCTCTCTCTTCAGGAGCATTATCAATTGCATCATAATCCATCAATGCTGTTTCGTTCTTGGTAGCAAGAACCGCAGTGATCGCAGCAGTCAATGTTGTTTTACCGTGGTCAACGTGACCAATGGTACCGATGTTTACATGCGGTTTGGTTCGTTCATATTTCTCTTTAGCCATCTTTTTCTCCTAGCTTTGGTTTTAAAATTACGGCTGATATTATATCAGGTTTTGCTCAAGATTCCTTGAGAATATCTTCAAGCACTCTCGGACCCATACCCTTGATATGGACAGAACTACCACAAACACTGTTTGGTGGCACTTTTGTCCATATTGTGAGTGGAGCCCAGAAGCGGAATTGAACCGCCGACCTCTTCCTTACCAAGGAAGTGCTCTGCCTCTGAGCTATCTGGGCATAAAATATTGTTATAATTTCAGATTTGTTTGAAAGCTATTGTATGTGAAGTTTTCTTATCGTTAGAGATGACAATTCACACAGCTCCCAGTATGTATGGAGCGGGAAACGAGACTCGAACTCGCGACCCTCAGCTTGGAAGGCTGACGCTCTAGCCAACTGAGCTATTCCCGCATCTTTGTTGTTGATCCGATCATGGTGGTGAGTGGAGGATTCGAACCTCCGAAGACATAGTCAGCAGATTTACAGTCTGCCCTCGTTGGCCACTTGAGTAACTCACCTGAATGTTCTAATCGTATTACTGGTCAAACACTGATAATTATTTATGGAGCTGGCAAAGGGACTCGAACCCCCGACCTGCTGTTTACAAAACAGCTGCTCTAGCCAACTGAGCTATGCCAGCACCATTCATTTAAAGTCACTTGTACTAAAAATGGAACGCAATTATAGGCAAAAAAGGAAAGAATGTCAAGGGTTATTGGAAAATTTTCGAAATTTTATCCATTTTTTACGGATTTTAGTAAAATATAGGCTATAGTAACTCTCTACAATTACCCCTCAAGGACCAACAGATGAAAATACTTTTAGCACCCAGTGAAACCAAAAAAAGCGGCGGAATACAAAACTTTGATATCGGATCACTCCTTTTTGAAAACTTGGCCCCCTTGCGAACCAATATCCTGCATCGTTATATCAACATTCTCCAAAAAGGAGATTTGCAAGAGCTCAGCAGATTGTTTGGACTGAAAAAAGAGGCTGACATTCTCGCCAACAAGAGAGATATGGTCCATGCATTGACAATGAAAGCCATTGAGCGCTATACCGGTGTGGCATTTGACTATCTTGACTATCCTCACCTAGATGCAAAAACACAGCACTATATCGATACCCACGTCATTCTTTTTTCAAATCTCTTCGGACCCATTCGCGCTTCTGATATGATCCCGGAGTACCGTCTGAAGCAGGGCTCTTCTATCGGCAGGATCAAAACAGAAAAATTGTATCATGAGCATAGTGCTGCCCTGATGGAAGCCTACCTCGCCAATGATGAGGTCCTGGATCTCCGTGCAGGGTTTTATGACAAATTTTATAAACCTCAAAAACCCTACACCACACTCAAGTTTATGAAAGAGGGTAGAGTCGTCAGCCACTGGGCAAAAGCCTATCGCGGTATCGTCCTGCGCGAGATCGCCAAGACCGGTACCGAGACGATAGAGGCAGTTTTGAAACTCCCGATTGAAGGATTGGAGATACAGGAGATACAAACCAAAAAGAATAAAACTGAACTCATTTACGCGATCAATAGACACAAATGAAGCTTCCAAGCAACAAGAGACTCAACCAAATTTTGATCTTTGTGCTCTTTCTCTATGTCATTCTCGGTATACTTTTTGACACACATTATTAAGAGGGATCATGAATGAAAAAAAATCTATTTGAAATGGGTGCAAACTTTGAGGATGGGTGGTCCGCTGATAACAAAAAGCCGAGAGACAAATCCCCTGCAGCTTTCTGCACTGAGACATTGCCCCCGCAAAAACATCAGCTCCACTTTGCCAAAGAGAAGCGCAGAGGCAAAACCATCACGATCATCAAGCCATTCTACCTGGAGAAAAAAGCACTGCAGGCACTGCTCAAAAGACTGAAGAAAAAGCTGGGAACCGGCGGAACCCTCAGGGAGAATACACTGGAGTTTCAGGGAGAGTTGGCTGATACCCTCAAGGCAGAATTAACTGCCCTGGGGTATCGGTTTAAAAAATAGTTACTTTTTATCCGGTCGTGCGTCATCGGGCAGTCTGGAGAGGTCGGCTTCATCGAAGAGTTCGACTTTGGGAATGATGATCGAAATCAGGGAAACGACGATACCAAAGATCAATACCACGATATGCTCATCTCCGGGGAAAAATCCGGGAAGTATCAGTTTGCCCAGGCTTTCGCCCATCAACGGCTTGAAGAAATCTTCATAATAGATCGTAAAGACCAAGCCGCCAAAGAGGCCGCCTATCGCACCGACCAATACATCAATACGCCCTTCAGCTATCGACACAGGACCTGTTCCGGGACACTTGCCCAGAATCGCCATAGAGATACCAAAAAGAGCACCACCAACGATCAAGCCCTGCAGAATAATCGGCTTGATGTGATAGTGTGCCCATCCCGCTTCGATCATAAAGTAGAGTCCGATACTGGCAATCCCCACAGCGAGAAAGAGCATCTTGGGAACGATCGTATCCTTGAGCATCGCAAACCCTGCAATTTTTTCGAACTTGTCTACTCGGGTATATTGGATGATACCGCCGAAAATCACACCGATCAAAAAAACCAACGCCAGAGACCCATGCCCCTGATGGATAACATTTTCAAACATCTGCACAATACGTGCACCAAAAGTATCGCCCTCCGTTATAACAACAATATCCACTACTTCTCCTTCACGTTATAAAAAAATCTTCCGGTTATGACCAAAGCGATCATCACCACTGTACCAAACACCATTGACGAAATCGCCAACTGGCTCATTCCGGACATAAAGTGTCCACTGGTACATCCTCCTGCAAGTCGCGCCCCGATAATCATCATAAAACCGGCAACAAAACTCCAGATCAGCCTGGAGACGATAGAGTTGTTTTTGTATTTCTTCCACCCTGAAGGAATCAGAGAGAGCCTGAAGCTCTTGGTGAGAAATACAGACGTCACAAAACCACCGAACAGGGCACCCATGAGCATCACACCCTCCCAGGCACCAGCATTTGCAATCTCTTTCAAGTAGGGATATTTCTCTGCATCAAGATCGAAGACAATATCTGCAAAATAGGGCACATAGGTCGATGCTCCGATCGGCCTGTCTGCCCCAAAAACTGAAAACGTAAGAAGCAGGAGTCCTGCCATCAGGATCCCGCCCATCCACCATGGAAGTCTATTTGTCATACTTATAACCTTTATTATTTTTTGACAGTATATCCAAAAAAACTTGATTAGTAAAATTTATCAGATTTATTTTTGTATAAGTTTTTATTGATCATTATTTCCCGATAGCCAAAGCATACAGTACCATCTCATCATTTTCCAGAAAAATATTCACCTCATCATCATAGTAGGCACCGATACCGCTGCATCCTATACCCAGATAGCCCGAAGCGATATAGAGACGATGGCCGATGACCCCTGCCTTCTGATAGAGTGGCTGATAATTGTCAGCTTTTGATGTCAGGAAAAATGTAACAGCCGCCTGTGCAGCAAGTGAGTACTGCCCCAGGCAGAGATAACCGGCCTGCTGCGAGTAGTCACCATATTTGAGATAGGTATCATCCCGGTAGAGGCCCAGCGGCATGTCCAACACACGATTGATCACGACATAAACAGAGACATCTTCATCACAATCACTGAGTATTGGCTGAGAAATCGCTTCCATGATATAGTTGAACTGCCCCTTGGTGATCGCCTCTCCCCCAAAGCCTCGCTGTGACCTCCTCGCAATAATCGTCTCTCGAAGTCTCTCCTCTGTATAGCTGAATTTTGGTGGCAGAAACGCCCTTTTGCACCCGTGCAGTGCTTCCGTCTCCCGGTATACCTTCTCAATCATCGGGTAGCGCCTGAAGATCCGAGTCCCATCGACATAAGGCAGCTCAAACTCGATAGGCTCAACCTCTCTGTCCGCCATAGGCACCGCAACCAAAGCGCCTGAGACAAACCACTCCCGCGCCTCGAAACCAAACATACGGTTCAGCTTTTCACGCTCCAATGCATAAACCATCTGTACGGCATGGGGCTTGAGCAGTGCACTTGCCTCAATGCTTCCAAGCAGATGCCCTGCATCCAGCAGGCAATAGCGAAAAGCCCGATCTCTGTATTTCCAGGCAGACCGATAGTAGAGAGCAGAAACGAGAAAGAGGTATCCTTTCATCGCCGTTCCAAAACCAAAATAGGGCTCCAGTCCTGTTTTTTCCGTGATCTCCTGGAGCAATACCATGGAAGAGGAGTGGGTTTCATAGTGATAGATCCCATCCGCCACCCCTTCGACACTCCGTACCTGAAAGTAGAGCTCATTGGGGTAGAGAGCACCGGCCGAGGGATTGATGCGTAGGAAATACTCTACTCCAGGATAACTCTTTTTGGCCGTCAAGCCACCAATATGGTAGAGAAAATTCTCCTCAATGTTATCTCCATTGAAGACTTTTTTGACATAGTTTCCGGCGGGGTAGATTTTGTAAGGAATCGGCTGCATCTCCCAGTCAAGCTGGCCGGGATTGCGGTGCACCGAATCATAGGAGTGCTTTGTCTCCTCATGGTACCAGAACATCGAAAGTCTCCCTCTGCTTCTCTTTGAGCAGGTCTACTTTTTTGCACGCACGGACAAAGAGTGCTGTTTCGGGCATCAATGCACTGCAGAGCGGAGCATAACGATCAAAGGAACGCATCACCTTTCGCGCTCTCTCCTGGGCACCCGGTTTGTCACGCTTGAGATGCTCAAAAGCGACGGCTGCATTGATCAAGCCTCTCAGTAGATTGGCCAGATCATCCCTGCTCTTACGCATCGGATACCAGATCCCCTCCAGTACTTCATGTGCTTCGAAATACTCCCCTCTATCCAGCATCCCAAGATAAGCGATCAGGGTAGGACCCAGCGCTTCATTCTCCTCTTCTTTTGGTGCCATCTCCATCGCTTCTCCTTTTTTTGTCCGATCAGTCGCTTTTCTGCTTCGATCTTCTGAATCACCGGACCCAGTCGATCAGCCTCTGCAAAACAGGTACCCAGCTTGCAAGCAAGATAACCTCCCCCCTCCTGAATCTTTGTCACAAGAAAAGGATAATCAACGGCCGCGATCCTCGTCTGATCCGCCGCCAAATCTTTTCGATCGCCTCTGAGTACGATCGTACCAATCTTGTGACGCAGTAGAACAGCCGCCAGTTTCGGCGCCATGACAGGATGAGTGTTGAGCATTTTACCATAAGATGCCAGTGTTCGGCTGACGATTTCACTCATCCCTGGCTTTTCCTCCAGAAGTGCTAGAGACTCCAGCCCCCAAAGCATCACACTGAGTGGCGAAGTATAGTATTTGTCGCTGATACCTGCTTCCACATCCAAGCCATCGCTGCTAAGGTACCAGTGACCATGACGATAGAAGAGCGAAACAGCCTTCTGCGCAAAACGTTCTGCCCTCTGCAGATAGGAAGCGTCATGGGTTGCCTGCTGTGCCTCGATCAGTGCATCGATCACAAAGGCATAATCCTCCAGCAAACCTGCCTGTGTCGGCACCTTCCCAAAAAGTACCTGATGATACAGAAGATCCTCTCTGGACATGGTGGACAGAAGTGCCTGCATACGCTTTTTGGCCACTTCTGTATAGCGCCCATCTATCTCTCCCGCGCAAAAAAGCGCCTTGACCATCATCGCATTCCAGGATGTGATAATCTTCCTGTCCACAAAAGGAAAACTTCTTGTCTGTCGCAGCTCCCTGAGATAGGATTTGACATCCTCTATCTTATCAGGCACACCTGAGGAGCCAAGGTGACTGTGCGAAAACTCACCATCGATATTGCCATCCTCTTCAATCCCCAAATAGGAGAGGGCGCTATGGATCTCCACATCACTGAAACCTCTCGTCTTCAGCCCTTCTACCACCTCTTGATAAGCGTATATGAAGTAGCCTCCCTCCTCTCCATCACTGTCGGCATCGCTGGCAGAAAAATAGAGCCCTTCGTTCTGATAGTGCCGATCCATCTCCGCAATCGTTTCACGTATGACTTTGAGATAGAGAGGATCAGGGCTGATTTGATAGAGCTGCACATAAAGGGGGATCAACTCCGCATTCGTATAGAGCATCTTCTCAAAATGGGGAATGCGCCACCGACGATCGGTTGCATAGCGAAAAAATCCACCATCAATCTGATCGTAAAGCCCGCTTCGGGCCATCTTGCTCAGCGTTCGCTTCGCCATCATCAGAGCCTCTTGATCACCAGTGATCCGATAGATCTCCAGCAGTAGTGCACTCTTGGACGCTTCGGGAAATTTGGGCCTTCCCCCGAATCCTCCATTCTTCTCATCGTACGCTACTTGAATCTCTCTGACAATCTTGTCAAGCAGCAAGCGATCAAACAAAACAGTCTGCCGGTCTGCTCCTGCCTCTTGTTTATCCGTCACTTCATAGGCTGCAAGAAGTTTCATCATCTGCTCCGGGTGCTTGCGAGAAAGTGTAGCGTAGTAGGGCAGCAGCGTCAGCATTCCACGGGAACCGTACCCCGATTCTCTGGGGATGTATGTTGTGATCCAAAAAGGCTTTTGGTCCGATGTCAAAAAAACACTCAACGGCCATCCACCGCTACGTCCTTTGAGTGCTTTAAAGAGTTGCTGATATTTTTTGTCTATCTGCGGGAGTTGCTCACGGTCCACCTTGATCGCGACATAGTCCCTGTTGAGCAGTGCTGCCACCTCTGCATCTTCGAAACTCTCCTTTTCCATGACATGGCACCAGTGACACGTACTGTAGCCGATGGAGAGGAAAATGAGTTTATCCGCTTTTTTTGCCTTATCGAAAGCCTCCTTGCCCCAGGGATACCAGTTGACTGGATTGTGTGCATGTTGTTGCAGATAGGGGGACGCTTCACGACTGAGTGCATTGCTATGGTTGTGATCTGCGAAAAGCAACCCCGCTATCGCAAATAATACAAATACTGTTTTCATCCTCTTCCTTGATCGCAGGATTGGCTTATTGCTCCTGCAAATTCTGCTATAATTGTATATATATACCATAAAGTTGTAACAATGACACACGAAGAGAGAAATCAGATCAGAAGCAAAATCGAAACTGATCTCACCGTTTTAAAAAAACAGATCGAAATACTCGAAGAGAAAACCAAACCTATTGTGCCAGACTGTTCACTGGGCAGACTGACACGCCTTGAGGCGATGGGCGAACAGCACGTCAATCACAAAGTCCTCGATGAATCCAAACTTCGCCTCAGCAGACTCCAAAATGCCCTCCTCCGCATCAACAAACCGATCTTCGGTATCTGCATTGAATGCGAAGAAGAGATCGGAATCGGCCGAATGATGGCAAGACCCGAAAGTGTGCGCTGTGTGGAGTGTGCAAACAACATCAGCACTTAAAGGAACTCCCAGGATGCCGTCCTGATCAGCCTCCCTGTGATTCGCGCAATTCACAAACCTTCAATATTTCCCACTACTTTTCCCACGATCATCACTTCATCCGGAGACAGAACTTCGGGCGAATAGGTTCTATTGTCCGAAATCAGCTCTACCATCCCATCTGCCCGCTGACGGATACGCTTGACAAAAAGCCCCCCCGTCGTCGATGCAATAAAGATGCCGCCCCTGTTGATGTCAGTCTGATCCCTATCGACAAAAATAATCGATCCATCCTGCAGCGTAGGCTCCATAGACTCTCCGTTGACATTAATCGCCTCAAGACGCTTACTGTCGACTCCTGTCATATTGTGAACAATCTTTTCATCGATGGTGATCATCTCATAATTTTCATCTGCATCAAATACGTTGGCTCCACCTCCTGCGCTGGCCCGAAGATCTGCAAAATAACGGATCTGAAAAAATTTATTGGTCTCATCGATCAGCATCTCTACGGGCTGATCGAAAAAGAGCCAATTGATACTCAGTTTTTTTCTCGCGCAAAACTGCATCAACTCTTTATAGGGAATCGAGTCACGTTTTTTCATCGTGGCAAAAGAGGTCTGAGGAATACCCAACTCCATCGCAACATCTTTGTCAAAAACCTTCCCCCCTATCTTCTTGGAGGAGATCACATCTTTCAATTTTTCTATAATTTCGCTAAACTCAACCATCTTTGACTCCTTTGATATTTCCAAAGTATAGCACTTTTATTCTTTATTATATGACATATTGAAATTTATTTAAAAAATATAGTCATTTTTTGTATATCATTTGAAATATTTTTACATAAAGGAGTCAAAATGGATTTCAAAAAAAATGGTAAGTTGCTCAAAGAGGCAATCAATGCGGGATGCAAAACGATGGCAGAACTGGCGCTCTACCTCAGACTTGTTGGAAAATTGAGAGTGGTATAGTAGTGCAGAGTGGAGTCACAGATCAGTTCAACAGCAAGACAGTGACTTTCTCCCCTGCTTCTTTGTTGCCATCCTCTTCTGAAGTGACAAGCAATGCAACATCCCCCAGCATATTGGTCAGGATGGCACTGGTGCCTACTTTTTTTGTCTCGAAGTCAACGACATACTCCCCCTCTTCCAGAGAGAGGTTGCACGCAGTAAATTCCGCTTTTCTGGCTCGCTTGACAAAAGGCTCTTTGAGTGTAGCTTTGACTTGACGAAGCGGACATTTCCCCTGCTGGAGTTTGGCGATCATGGGTACGACATAGAGCAGTGCCGTCACAGTAGAGGAGTAGGCAAAGCCCGGGAGCCCGATGATAAATTTATCACCCTTTCTTGCCACCATGATATGCTGTCCCGGTTTGATACGAACACCCTTGAAGATCACTTCGCAACCCAATTCACGAATCACATCCTTGACAAAGTCAAAATCACCGACGCTGACGCCGCCGGTCGTCACGAGAATATCACTCTGCTCCATCGCAGCAGAAACAGCAGCCATAATGCTCGCCTTGTCATCTTTCATACAGCCAAGCTGCATCGGAATACCATCATACTTTTTGACAATCGCTTCGAGAATGTAGTTGTTGGAGCTTCGGATCTGCGCCTCATTACTCTGAGGCTGACCCAGCTCCAGGAGTTCGCTCCCTGTCGAGAGGATGGAGACGGTTGGCTTCTCGAAGACCAAAGGGGCCACGATATTGAGACTGGCCATTACGCCGATCTGAGCAATATCAACCTTGGTACCTTTCGCGATCAGGCGTTCGTCTTTGGCATAATTCTCACCGACCGAACGGACAGAAAAGCCATGAGGAACCTCCTCGTTAATAATAACCGTATCACCCTCTACCGTTACATTTTCGATAGGGATCAGCGTATCACTCCCCTCTGGCATCAAAGAACCGGTAAAAGTCTTGATGCACTCTCCTCTCTTCACTGTGTCTATCAGGCCAGAACCTGCCGGATTGATACTGGAGAGCTTCAGCGCACCGCGTTTTTGGTCCTCGAAGCGAATCGCATAGCCATCCATCGCAGAAGTCGGATACGCCGGAGAGTTGTGATCTGCGACGATATCTTCCGCCAGAACATAGCCCAGTGCATCGCAAAGATAAAGTTTTTTTGTTTTGTAGCATTCGACCTCGATCTGCTTCAGCAGTGCGATCGATTCATCAAAATGAATCATAGAAAGTTCCTTTAGTGTTCATAGGGTATGCTATAAGGCATTGTTT
Source organism: Sulfurovum sp. (assembly GCA_024763175.1). Classification (GTDB taxonomy): domain Bacteria; phylum Campylobacterota; class Campylobacteria; order Campylobacterales; family Sulfurovaceae; genus SZUA-451. The sequence continues at coordinate 7,143 of JANTGA010000009.1, read as the reverse complement.
GGGAGACTTGTCACGCCAGCAAACCTGCGCCATCCATCGGCGTACTGCGATCAGCAGCGTAGATCCTCTCGCCATTGATCACGTCATATTTCCAGATCGGTGCATTGGCCTTGAAATCCTCGACAAACGCATCGATCAGCTCCAGCGCTACCCGTCGTCGGGGAGAAAAGACGGCCGAGACATAGGATGAGGTATGGATGGGGACATCTCCCATCGCATGTGCCATCTTGACGATCGCGCCCTCTCTGGCTGCCCGCTCCTGCCAGGCATCAAACCATGACTGAAGTATCGGCTCATAAATATCAAAACTCAATGCCTCGATACTGCCCTCTTCCCGTATGATTCCGATGAAAGGAATATAGGCACCATAGTTGGAGCCAGACTGCTCATCCAGCCATCGGCCAAAGATCTCTTTGGCATCCAGCGGCCCCTGATAGAGCTCCATCACCTACCCTCCGCACACAGGAGGCAGGATCGTCACTCTGTCACCTGTTTTCAAGTGAGTTTGCAGATCACTCACCATCGCATCATTCAGGGCTACGGCACATTTGGGAAGCCAGTCAGCGAGGGCTTTGTCCTCTTTGAGGCGTTCAGAAAGCTCCGCCAATGTATTTGCCTTGACTTCCACGGGTCCTTTTCCGATCGGACCCAAAAATTCCACTCTGATCATCTCTTCTCTTTTGTCATGGTTTATAAATATTCAGGCTGATTATAAAAGTTCTTCTCTATAATCATGCTTACTTCTGCTATAATTTTGCTAAAAAGGCATCGTGTGATCTTTGGCTCTATCCGTTATCTCAATCTCCTTCCCTTTCAGATTTTTTTGAAGCGTGCATTGCCCCATTCGCAGATCCAACAGTCGATCCGGCACAGAAGAGACATCCCCAGCAATATCAACCGTGCCTTCAGAAATCGTCGTGTCAATGCCGCCTTCATCTCCAGTATCGCCTCCGGCCGATGCCGCTGTACGGATCTGGGTATCATCGCCGACGGGCCGGTCTACAGTGTCTTTGTAATGCCCGGAGAAGATGAAGCCGATCTCGAATCTGCCACGTCCAATCAGCTTGCAAGTCTCCTGGGGCTTCACGGAAGGGTGATGATCGGCGACAAAGCACTGCGCGACTATCTTTCAGGTGCGGAGGGGATCGATCTCGCGCAACAATGGAAAGAAAAAACCGGCCTCCCCTTTGTCTTTGCGAGACTCTGCTACAATGGATATGGAAAAAAGATCGAGGCATTGGCCTCCAGCTTCAGAAAACAACAGATCAAAATTCCACAGACGATCCTGAAAAAAGAGGCAAAGAAGAGAGGCATCGATCCCGCCGCACTGCGATGGTATCTCGATCATATCCACTATCATATGGATCACCGGGCGAAAAAATCCCTGCAGCAGTTTTTGAAAATGAGCCGGAAGCGGTAGGGTATGCTAAAGCTTTTTGGCGTGCTTTAGGATGCGCGGCAACGTAATGCCTGTCTGACTCTGATATTTTCCTTTGCGATCACTGTAGGTCGTCTCGCACTGTTCATCCCCTTGGAAGAAAAGCACCTGTGCGATGCCTTCGTTGGCATAGATTTTGGCAGGGAGCGGCGTCGTATTGGAGATCTCTATCGTAATATGCCCTTCAAAGCCCGGTTCAAATGGTGTCACATTAACAATAATCCCACAGCGGGCATACGTGCTTTTTCCCAGACAGACAGCCAATGTATCACGAGGCATTTTGAAGTATTCGATCGTTCTTGCAAGCGCGAAGGAGTTGGGCGGCACGATACAGACATCCCCGGTGAAATCGACCACATTGGCAGGCTCAAAATCCTTGGGATCGATGACCGTTGAGTTGACATTGGTAAAGATTTTGAACTCATTGCTGACACGGATATCGTATCCATAACTGCTCAACCCATAGCTTACTACCCCTTCTCCCACCAATCCTTCACAAAACGGACTGATCATAGCCTCGTTGATCGATTTTTCCCGTATCCATTTATCTGATTTCAGTCCCACTGCTTCACTCCTTTTGCCCAAATGTGGTATTATATCGTATTAATTATTGATAGAGGAGTAGAGAATGAAACATGCAGAAATAAAAGAATTAATACAACTATTTGGAGAGAGTGCCCTGAACAAAGTGCACATCAAAAGAAAGGATTTTGAAATTGAGATAGAGAGAGGCACTGAGACTGCTGTTGTTATGCAGGCACCCGAAGCTGTTGCGCCTGCGCCTGTTCCGACACATACAGAATCTGCCGCAAAGCAAGTGGCCACAGAGAGTGATAATAAAATTTTGGAAGAGACGATCACTTCGCCAATGGTAGGGACATTTTACGCTTCTCCATCACCTGATTCTCCAGCTTTTGTCAAAGCAGGAGAGAGAGTCAAAAGAGGAGATGTGCTCTGCATTCTTGAAGCGATGAAAATCATGAATGAGCTTGAGGCTGAGTATGACTGCCAAATATTGGATGTCCTCGCCAAAGATGGCAAAGCAGTCGAGTACGGCGAACCTCTCTTTGTCGTCAAAAGGATATAGGCAATGGCAAAGATCAAGAGAATACTGATTGCCAACCGGGGCGAAATCGCACTCCGGGCAATCCGCACCATCAAAGAGATGGGCAAAGAGGCTGTTGCCGTCTACTCAACAGGGGATCGAGATGCACACTACCTGCGTGTTGCAGATGCAGCGATCTGTATCGGGAGTGAAAAAAGTGCAGACTCGTACCTCAATATCCCCGCAATTATTACTGCAGCAGAAGTCTCCGGATGTGACGCCATCTTCCCCGGATATGGCTTCCTGAGTGAAAATCAAAACTTTGTAGAGATTTGTCAGTACCACAACATCACCTTCATCGGGCCCGATGTCAAAGTCATGCAGATGATGAGCGACAAATCCAAAGCCAAGCAGGTTATGGCAGAAGCCGGTGTCCCCACGGTACCAGGCAGTGATGGTCCAGTCAAAACAGTCAAAGAGGCAAAGAAGCTGGCTAACAAATTAGGCTACCCTGTCATACTCAAAGCTTCGTCTGGCGGAGGGGGGCGCGGTATGCGCGTCATCGAAGAAGAGAGCTACGTCGAAAATGCCTTTCTTGCCTGCGAGTCAGAATCCCTCACCGCTTTTGGCGACGGAACACTCTATATGGAAAAGTTTATCCTCAACCCCCGCCATGTCGAAGTGCAGATCATGGGGGATAGTCACGGAAATGCCCTTCATATTGGCGAGAGAGACTGTTCGATGCAGCGAAGGCACCAGAAACTGATCGAAGAGTCTCCGGCCATCCTTCTCGACGACGAACAGAGAGAGGCACTGCATCGGGCAGCCGTTCGTGCAACCAGGCATATCGGATATCAAAATGCGGGGACCTTTGAATTTCTCGTCGACAAGGACAAAAACTACTATTTTATGGAGATGAACACACGTCTTCAGGTAGAGCACTGTGTCAGCGAAGAGGTTAGTGGAATGGATATCGTCGAATGGATGATTCGGGTAGCCGAAGGAGACACGCTGCCTCAGCAAAAGAAGATTAAGCTTGAGGGGCATGCGATCGAATGCCGCATCACAGCAGAAGACCCCGTCAGCTTCCTTCCCTCGCCGGGAACGATCAAAACCTGGATCGCGCCGGGCGGCAAGGATGTACGCATCGACACGCATGCCTATGCCAACTATACCATCCCCCAATACTATGATTCATTGATAGGAAAGCTGATCGTCTGGGCACCCACACGGGAAAAAGCCATCGCAAAAATGCAGAGGGCACTGGATGAGTTTGAAGTATCCGGAGTCAAAACAACGATCGACTTTCACCGTCAAATGATGCGAAATCAGGATTTCAGATCCAATCATTTCGATACGAAATATCTAGAGAACTACAGGGGATAGAGGGGGAGACTATTTCCCTTTCTCGATAAAGAAGACTGCCTGATCGATCCGATGGACCGTTTCTTCTACGCCGATAATCGCCATGACTTCATCCACTCCTGAGCCTGTCATCGATCCAAGCAGGCTGACTCTCAGGGGTTGTGCGATTTTACCAAATCCAACCTCTTTGGTCTCTACAAACTTTTCGAGTACGGCATGGTATTCTGCCGGAAAATGCAACTCCCCCTCCCAGTTTTTCAGCAGTTCAGCAAAACTTCTCAGGATTTCAGAAGCGTCACCCTTGAAAGCTTTTTTCGCTGCTTTGGGATCATAGTTCTCGGGAGCATCCAGGACCAATTTGATCTGCGCTGCGAGCTCTACAAGTGTCTTGCCCCGCTCTTTGGTGGCATCGAGCAGCATCTCCAGCTTGTCATGGCCTTCGATCGAGACACCATAATCCGCAAGCGTCGTCACCAGCTTGTCGTTAGGCATATTTTTAATATAATGCGCATTGAGCCAGAGCAGTTTGTCAAGGTTGTAGCTCGACGCACTTTTGTTGATATCTTTGGGGTCAAAGAGTTCGATCATCTCACTGATAGAGAAGATCTCCTGATCCCCATGACTCCATCCCAGGCGCACCAGAAAATTGAGGAGTGCTTCAGGAAGAAATCCAAGCTTTTGATACGCCATTACATCGGTTGCACCGTCTCTTTTGGAGAGCTTTTTTCCCTGCTCATTGTTGATCATAGCGACATGGTAAAACTTTGGCAACGTAAAACCCAATGCCTTGTAGACCACGATCTGCTTGGGAGTATTGTAAAGATGGTCATCACCACGGATCACCTCTGTCAGCCCCATTAACGCATCATCGATCGCCACTACAAAGTTATACGTCGGCGTCCCATCGCTTCTGGCAATAATAAAGTCATCCACCTCGTCTGCAGCGATACAAATCTCCCCTTTGACGCCATCCTCAAAGATGATATTTCCCTCCAGCGGCGCCTTGATACGGATCACAGGCTCCACGCCTGCAGGAGGTGTGCCGGTAAAGTCTCGGTATCTGCCGTCATAGCGGGCACGCTCTTTTCGCGCCATCTGCTCTTCTCTGAGGATATCGAGCTCTTCTCTGCTCATATAGCATCGGTAAGCTTTTCCCTCTTTGAGAAGCTTGTCAATGTATTGTCGGTAGAGATCAAAACGCTGCGACTGATAGACCACATCACCGTCATAGTCGAGCCCCACCCACTGAAAGGCTTCCAGGATAGCTTTAAGCGCCTCCTGGGAGTTGCGTGAAAGATCAGTATCTTCGATGCGGAGCAAAAACCTTCCATGATGATGGCGTGCCGTCAACCAGGAAAAGAGTGCAGTACGGAGCCCGCCGATATGGAGATATCCTGTTGGAGAGGGTGCAAAACGTGTAACTGTCATGTTAAACCTTGAAATAAATTAATGATAGGGTGAAGCGTACATCAAGAGAGGAGAGTCCCCTCTTTGCTGAAAACTATTTCTTCTCTTTCTTTTCAGACTTTGCTGTCTCTTTCTTTTTGGACTTTTTTGTCTCTTTCTTTTTGGTTTTTGAACTTGGTGCTTTCTGGTGCACATCGTTTTTAATGTTGCCTGCCAATGCCGGCCCTACGCCTTTGACCTCTTCTACATCTGCAAATGACTTAAACGGGCTTTTCTTCCGATGCTTGATGATCGCCTCTGCTTTCGCTTCACCGATACCTTTGATCTGCATCAAATCCTCTTTGGATGCTTTATTAAGCTCTCCTACACTCATTCCGAACAATGCACTCGTTGCAAATACCAACACAATGGCTACTAACTTTTTGATCATCGATTCTCCTCTTTTGGCTTAAATAGTTATTTGCATAACTTCGGATATTATACCATATCCTCTCTTGCAAATTCTGATATAGTGGATCTGGATGATATGGTAGCCTGCTCTTTACCTCATCGTGCCTCTGATGATGCCGCATACTCTCTCTACATCCTTTTTTTGCATCGCACTTCCGCTTGGCAGACAGAGCCCTTTCTCAAAGAGCCTCTGACTTGTTCCGTCTGTGACAGAAAGGGCATCTTCAAAAAGCGGCTGGAGGTGCATCGGTTTCCAGAGAGGCCTGCATTCGATATTCTCTGCTTCCAGTGCATCGATGATCCTGATCGGATCTATAGCATCAAAAGTCAGTGTCGTCAGCCAGCGATTTCCCCTGCTGCCCGAAATCTCCGGCATCCATGTGATCCCATCCACATCCCGCAGGGCTTCCCGGTACCAGTCAAAAACTGCTCGTTTCTGCATCACCCTCTCCTCCAACACTTCCATCTGTGCCACACCGACGGCTGCAAGGAGATTGCTCATGCGATAGTTGTACCCTATCTCCCGATGCTCATAGTAGATGCAGGGCTCTTTCGCTTGTGTCGCCAGAAATCTTGCCCTGCTGATCCAGTCCGCATGATCGCTGATCAGCATACCGCCACCGCTTGTTGTCAATATTTTATTGCCATTGAAAGAGTAGACGCCGATATCCCCGAATGTTCCGCTTTTTTGACCGCCAAAACTTGCCCCCAGAGACTCTGCTGCATCCTCGATGAGGTAGATGCCCTCCGCTTTGCAGATCGATGCAATCTCATCTATTTGGGCCATCTGCCCATAGAGATGCGTCAAAATCAAGGCTTTGGGCTTTTGGGGTGCTGTCGCGATCGCCTCTCTCAGGAGAGCGGGCGAAAGATTCCAGCTTTCGTCACTGTCCACAAAGAGCGGCTTCGCCCTCTCATAGAGTATCGCATCGACCGAACCGATAAAGGTAAACGTAGAGGCCAGCACATAGTCACCCTCTCCGATACCCAGTACACGAAGCGCCAAATGCAAGCCTGCAGTAGCCGAAGAGAGCGCAAGCGCATGTCTAACGCCGGTATATTCGCAGATCAGAGACTCAAAACGATCCAAAAACTCCCCGATCGGCGCGATGTAATTGCTCGCAAAGACTTCAGCAATGTATGCCTGCTCCTTGCCGCTCATATGCGGTGGTGAGAGAAATAATCTATCCATCGCTTAGCCGAAGATCGTTTTGAAAATATAGTTGATATCTTGTTTGAGCGACCAATGCTTGATATACTCCTTGTTGATTTTTACTTTGTCCGGCCAGATAACTTCCCTGTTGTATCGCTCGGGGTCTTCCTGCTGTGCGAGAAGATCCTCTTCATCCTTATATTTGAGAGATGCCGGTCCCGTGATCCCCGGTCTGACAGAGAGAACGATGCGGTCATCCCCTTCGAGCCGATCTGCGAAACCGAC
>JANTGA010000008.1 GCA_024763175.1 Sulfurovum sp. | reverse complement strand
AGAACGCTGCCGTGATCGACGAAATACTGAAACTCAAAGAGGAGAAGGCGAAGATGCTCGGCTTCAGAAACTATGCCGAATATGCCCTCGAAACACGGGATGCCAAGAGTGAATCGGAAGTGATCGATTTTCTGGAAACACTCGTCGAACTCTCTTATGCGCAGGGCAAAAAAGAGCTTCTGGAGCTCACTGCATTTGCACAGGAGCTGGATGGTCTTGATGCACTGCAGAGCTATGATGTCGGCTACTACAGCGAAAAGCTCAAAAAGATGACGTTTGATTTTGATGATACGATGACCAAACCCTATTTTCTCCAGGAGAAAGTCTTGTCCGGTTTACTCGAGATCGTTTCGGAGCTTTTTTCTGTACGCTTCCAAAACATCAAAGTGCCTGTTTGGGACGAAAAGGTGCGCTCCTTTGATATCTATGATGTAGATGACAATGGCAGCGAAAGCCTCAGCGGACGGATCTATTTTGATCTCGAAGCCAGAGAAGATAAGCGCGGTGGTGCATGGATGAATGACTGGGAGACACATTTTGTCGATGGTGAGGGCAAAGTACATGCGGCATCGGCCTTTGTTGTCTGCAATTTTTCTCCCTCATCATCCAGCCACCCCAGCCTTCTGCGCCACGATGATGTGGTGACACTCTTCCACGAAATGGGACACGCAATCCATCATCTCTTTGGCAAATGTAAAGAACGCTCTGTCTCGGGTATCAACGGGGTCGCCTGGGATGTGGTCGAATTCCCCTCGCAGTTCCTGGAAAATTTTGCCTATGAACGTGCTATCTTGAAGCGCTTCGGCTTTCATCACGAAAGTGGCGAACCGATCCCCGATATGCTGCTTGACAAAATCAAAGAGACCAAGAATTTTCAAGCAGCGATGGGGATGCTCAGACAACTAGAGTTCGCTCTCTTCGACTTCAAGCTCCATCAAAAACTTTATCAAGGAGATGAGGTGCAGCAGCTGCTTGATGGTATCAGAGAAAAGACTTCTCTGCTTAAGCCGCCTAGTTACAATAAGTTCCAACATGGCTTTGCCCATATTTTTGGCGGGGGATATGCTGCCGGATACTATAGCTACAAATGGGCTGAAGTGCTGAGTGCGGATGCCTTTTTTGCCTGTCTGGATGAAACAGCGGGGTTCAATACGGCATTGGCAAAAGGGTACAAGAGACATATCCTCAACAAGGGAGGTTCCCAGGAGATGAGTGCACTCTACCGGGAATGGCTGGGACGGAAAGCGGACGTAAAAAGCCTGATCAAACTCTACGAAATCCAATCCTAAAGGAGGATGCAGCGACATGGACAAGCTCAAAGAGTATCGTTATCTCATTCTTATCATCTTTGCCATTTTTGCGATATTGATGGCAGGAGCGCTCTTCAGCCCCTCTTTCACTGAGCAAAAAACCTATCTGGAACTTTTCATGCTGATGGGAAGTTTGCTCTTTATCTTTAGTGTACTGGTTGTTGTCGTTATTCTCGGGTTTAGCTCTTTTGCGCTCTATATGACTTTTTTCATCGCTGCCGTGATCGCCATGTACGGTATCGAGGGTGCACTGCTTGTGATTGGGTTGACCTATGTGACCTGGGGTTTTGTCTTTGCTATCGAGTTGCTCCTGGTAGACCAGAATGTAGAGAGTGCGACTGAGTGGTTCCAAAAACGCTACACCTTCACGAGTTTCAAGAGAGAGTATTACGCTTTTTATCCGATGATGCTGATTTTACATCTCCTGATTGAAATCCTGCCCAGCCTGATGCACCGCGAAAGCATCAGCCGATTTTCACCCCAGCAGGTATTTGAAAAGATGCGAGAGTTACTGAAGTAGCTCTGGCACCGCAGATTATTATGATGCCAAGTGTTTGGCAATGCCAAACCTGCAGCTCTTAACTACGCGTATTGCCGATACCAAAGAAACGTTTGATCCGTTCACATATGGTTACCGATCCGGTTTCTATACGGCAAACTTCCACCTCTTCTGTATTGCCCACCAAGGAAGCGATCCGATCGGGCTGCTTCTTCCCTTCGATGATAAAACGCAGGGCGTTGAGACGGATAAATCCTTCCGCATCTGCCTGATTGTAAACCTCATCCTCTTCAAAGGTAGAGTGCTCTTCACTATAGAGAGAGATATCGGATGTTCTGCCGATGACCGTGACATTGCCCTTGTAGAGTTTGAGACGCACTTCTCCTTCGACATTCTCCTGCGTTCTGTCGATCGCCGCCTGGAGCATTTCGCGCTCAGGAGACCACCAGTAGCCATTGTAGATCATTGAAGCATATTTTGGCATCATCTCATCTTTGAGGTGCGCCTCTTCCCGGTCGAGCGTGATCGATTCGATCGCACGGTGTGCCTTGAGCATGATCGTACCGCCCGGTGTCTCATAACAGCCTCTGGCTTTCATCCCCACATAGCGGTTTTCGACGATATCGATACGGCCGATACCATGCTTGTTTCCATAGGCATTGAGGGTCTCGAGGATCGTCGCAGGACTCATCTCTTTTCCATTAATGGCGATCGGATCACCATATTTGTAGGCGATCGTGATATATTCTGGCTCGTCGGGGGCATCTTCCGGAGAGACAGTCCAGAGCCACATATCTGCTTCGGGCTCTGCGCCCGGATCCTCCAGGATCTGTCCCTCGTAAGAGATATGGAGGAGATTCGCATCCATCGAATAGGGAGATTCCTTGCCTTTGCGATCGATCTCGATCCCATGCTCCCGGGCATACGCCAGAAGCTTCTCGCGGCTATTGAGGTCCCACTCTCTCCATGGCGCGATCACAGCGATATCCGGAGCCAGACTGAGGTAGCCCAACTCGAAACGTACCTGATCATTTCCCTTGCCTGTCGCACCGTGCGATACCGCATCGGCACCGGTTTGTCTGGCGATCTCGATCTGTTTCTTGGAGATCAGCGGTCTGGCGATCGATGTCCCCAGGAGATACTCACCCTCATAGATCGCATTGGCTCTGAACATCGGAAAGACAAAATCTTTGACGAACTCCTCTCTGAGGTCCAGTATGAAGATATTTTCCTCTTTAATTCCCAGATCCAGTGCCTTCTGCCTCGCCGGCTCTACCTCTTCGCCCTGCCCCAGATCGGCCGTGAAGGTCACCACTTCGCACTGATACTCATCTTGAAGCCACTTAAGAATAATACTCGTATCGAGTCCACCGCTATATGCCAAGACCGCTTTTTTGATCTCTCTTTTTGCCATACTCTTATGCCTTGTTGTCAAATATATAATGAGTGGGAATTCTACCATAAAGTTGATAATATCCTCGAAAAAATTTCACTATACCAATCTTCTCTCACATTTTGCTATAATTTGCACCAAGTTCAAGCAGAAAGGATTATTATGCTGCTAGGTGTCAATATCGACCATATTGCTGTATTGAGGGAGGCGCGGCAAATCGCCGATCCTGATCCGCTGGATGCGCTCAGTATCGTCAAACGTGCCGGAGCGGATCAGATCACGATCCATTTGCGTGAAGATCGGCGCCATATCCGCGACAGTGATGCCGAAAATATCGTCAGGCTCTCTGCTCTGCCTGTCAATCTCGAATGTGCCACAGCAACCGAGATCATAGACAGTGTCACCGATCTCAAGCCGCATCGTGCAACTATCGTTCCTGAAAAACGCGAAGAGGTAACCACTGAAGGCGGATTGGCTGTCACAGGAAAACAGAAGAGGCTGAAACGGGCAATCCATCAGTTTCATGACAATGAAATCGAAGTCTCACTCTTCATCGATCCCACCACAGAGAGTATCGAAGCTGCCAAGGCACTGGGTGCTGAGTGGATCGAATTGCATACAGGAAAATATGCCAACATCTACGCGATGCTCTATGGCAATCTTGGCAACACTCCCTATGCTATCCCTGAGCTCGATCTCTCCAGGAGCACACTCAAAAAAATGCTCCTGGAAGAACTCAAAACCCTTCGCCGTCTCAGTTGTGATGCTGCCGAGATGGGCTTGCGCGTCGCGGCAGGGCACGGATTGAATTACCAAAATGTCAAAGAGATCGTCGAGATCGAAACGATCGAAGAGCTCAACATCGGGCAGTGCATCATCGCACGATCTGTCTATACCGGACTGGAACAGGCGATTGTCGATATGCGCGCACTGATGCTGAGATAGGTGGAGTCGGAGATGAAACGTATCGCTGTCTCCGCAGGAGACCTCAACGGCATCGGTATCGAATTGGCACTGAGAAACCACCGCAGACTCAGTCAGCAAGCCGATCTGGTCTACTGCATCGATCGCCCGATGCTGGAGCAGGCCGCTGCTCTGCTGGATCTTCCTATTCCTGAGGATTTCCAAACCACGGAGTATCTGGCCGAATCTTTCACGATCAGAGCTGGCGAAGTCGATGCGGCCAGCGGACGCTACAGCTATGCCTCGTTTGTCAAGGCAGTTGAGATGGCACGGGAGGGAGCGGTCGATGCCATCGTGACACTCCCCATCCACAAAAAAGCCTGGGAGCTTGCCGGTATCCGCTACAAAGGACACACCGATGCGCTCAGAGACTTTTTCAAGGCTGATGCGATCATGATGCTGGGCTCCCCCAAAATGTACGTCGCCCTCTTCACGGAGCATATTCCTCTGCGAAACGTCGCAGATGCTATCAATGAGAAAGATTTGACGCGATTTCTGATCGACTTCTATCATGCTATCGAGGATCAGATATCGAACAGCGACCAGAAGATCGCCGTTCTCGGCCTCAATCCCCACGCCGGAGATGATGGTGTCCTGGGCGACGAAGAGTACATCATCAAAAAAGCGATCGCCAATGCGCACCAGACGCTGGGCAAAGAGCCCTTCACTGACCCGCTCGTACCCGATGTGGCTTTTGTGCCTCATACTCGTGCACACTATACCTTCTATATCGCGATGTACCACGATCAGGGGCTCGCACCACTCAAGGCCCTCTACTTTGACGAAGGGATCAATATCTCCCTCCATCTCCCCATCCTGAGAACCTCTGTCGATCATGGGACAGCTTTTGATATCGCGTATGGCAACCACCAGCTCAACAACCTGAGCTACCTGAATGCAGTAGGCTATCTCCTGGAACGATAAACCGGTATCACTCCCGGTCAATCCTTCTGCTTCACTTCCGCAATAAGTCTATTGACCGTTCTGCTCGCGAGCGCTTCGGGATATCCGCGTGTGACACACAGCTTTTTGGCATAGTGGCTCAGCTCATCCTCATCCAAGCCTGTCAGAGAAGCAAAGATACGCTCTCGATCCCATTTCTCTGAGAGGTAGCCCAATCGTGTCAATCGATCTGCGATGGCGTCACTCATCGCCAGTACCGACGAAGCTTTGACGATTTCGCAGCGGGCATAGCGCTCTCCCTCAAATGAGACTTCCGCCGCACGCAGCTCCGGGTCGTCACCGGGGATTTGCTGTGCGCCATAGAGTGGTTTGGATGCGACAGTCGCACTCTCAAAGGCGGGTATGAAGCGTGCCACATGGGCAATCGCGGCGCGCGTGCGCTCTTCTACCTCTTCTTTACTCCACCCCTCTTCGAGCTTTCGTATGAAAAACGCATCAAGTTTCGGCTGCTTGCTTGAGGGGTCGCACTGCACCAGCCCATCCTCAAAAAGGGTAATGGTCTTGGTCATTCCGTGCAGCTGAAAGTATCCGCCGGGATAGGGGGTGAACTGTGCCATCCCCCGAGGGGTGCCCCGCTCTCCATGAAAGACTATCTCCGGCCAACGCTGAGTCTCTTCTCTCCATTGCGTTACATAGGCAGCCTTGAACTCTACAAATCGCGGGATAGTGAAGCCCAGCATTGCATCGATCATCCCGCTTCGGAATCCCGCAGCATTGATCAAGTAGTCGAAACCCTCCTGCTTCTCTTCTCCCTCCTCTTTGTAGGAAACAATCCAACCGCTCTCATCCTCTCTGGCTTCGATCAGCTCCACGCTTGTCTTCATCAGGAGTGTCGTATTTTCCATCTGCCGCAGGGCCAATGTCGCAGCTGCACCAAGACGGAACATGTTGATCCCGAACTCCTGCACCAAAATGACCGGATACTGCACGCTGTCCAGATCGACACCCCTGGCGACCGGTATCATCCATGCATCGAAAGCTCCGGCTTGCTCTCTATCAGGCAGACTTCGCAAATGCTCCAGATCTTCGCGACTGTAGAGTCGATAATAATCCTCACTTTCCCCCAAGACTGCATTCTCACTATCCAGGGTGATCAGCTCCTTATACGCTCTCTGCAGGAGCCCGAGCCGTGGCAGCAGTGCCTCAGGTGTGCCGCTATCCTCTATCGGCACAGCGATCACTGTCGGACGATAGTCGATCACGCCGGGGTAGAGACGGACAAACTCGATCGACTCTCTCAGGAGACGCAGACACTGTGCATCTGAAATCTCACGGTAGAGATTGCCTCCGGCATGCAGATGACACATCGGCGGTCCGCTCACCAGACTCTCTCCTGCCTCAAAGAGAGTCACCCCGATACCCAATGCTCCCAGTACCACTGCCACCGACGCACCCGCAACACCACCGCCTACGATCGCTACTTTCCCAGACTTTTTCATCTACTTTCCTAAAATCACACCAATCTCATCAAATCGATCCACCAGCAGGTCGGGACCGAAATCGCTCAGGTCTTCTCCATAATTATAGCCGTAACGCACCCCGATACTCTGCATCCCGGCAGCTTTGGCGGCCAGTATGTCATTGCTCGAATCTCCCACCATCACACAACGGTCGGCCGGGAGTCCCAGACGCGCACATGCTGCCTGGATCGGCAGGGGGTCCGGTTTTTTGCGCTCCAGACTGTCACCGCCCAGCCAAAACTCAAAAAATGCTTCCAGCTCCAGATACTTCAAAAGCGGCTCCACGAAGTGATAGGGTTTGTTGGTCACAATAGCCGAGCGATACCCTGCCTCCTGCAATTGCTTCAATGTATCATATACGCCTTCATAAGCCACTGTCGACTCTGCCAAATGCTCTCCATAGATCTCCAGAAAGATCTCCAAAGCCTGTGTGAAATGCGCACTCTCCAGCGTCTCATCCGCCTCCCGACTACCGCTGAGTGCCCGTTTGACCAGCATCTGTGCACCGTTGCCTACCCAGTACCGGATCACATCCTCACTGAAGCCCTCACGCCCCAATCGCTTCAACATGCCATTGACTGCCGCCGCCAGATCAGGCACACTGTCGATCAGTGTCCCATCCAAGTCAAACAGTATGGCTTCTTTTCTCTCTATTTTCACATCAAAACCCTCTTTTGGTCTCTTTTTTTACAAGACGTGCATGACACACTGGTCACCGCAATCCCTTTCGCTCTGTATTTATACCATAAATATTGAAAAACTGTTATGATATCTGGATTGCATCGTGATAGCGGGAGATCATGAGACAGGGAAAGCTTGGATGAGAAACGGGTGGGGAAATATTCTGGATGATACAACCTGCAGCACTATGGATACGCTGGCAGGCAGTATAATAGCTATTCAATAAGTCCTGTAAGGATTTTATTCATACTCTTTTGTGCTTCAAGAAGCACCTTGATGGAATCTTTATCTTTGATTGCCATAGAAGAGATCCAGTTATGTACACTTGGGAATGCCAGATGCATATTTTTATCATCTTTCTTTTTGTACATATAGAGTGAACATGGAGCGAATGCACCTGCTTCAGGATGAACTTTGGCCACTGTATAGATAACCGGAAGTTTGCAAATTGAATACACATCATAAAAATCATATACATCATATTTGCTTTCGTCAAAATCATAGTTTAAGTCGTTGAACCCTGCCATCACAAACCCATTGGGCGCCAATGAACCTTCAAACTCCATCTGGAACTCTTCTTTTTCATCTTCCCATTCCTCAGGATCCATTTCCATCTCATAACTTGTTACAAGTGGATCTTTTGTTGCCTGTACGGTATAGCTTGTTTCGACAAATTTACCATTTGGCATTGCACTTTTCAACGCATCCTGTACCATCTTATCCAGCTTCAGCAGTGTCTCGTCATCTGCGGGTATCTTTAAGATCTTTGCCATTGCTGCAGGTGCAAGTGTCGAGATAGATACAGTCTTCTCCCCATGTTTAGTATAGATGGACATAGACATTGGAGAAAAAAGTCCGATTTGCGGGTATTTTTTTACCAACTCCAAAGTAAGCCCTTTACTGAAAAACGTAAAGAGGTTATAGACATCAAATGTAGTCTCTTTAAACTGTTTCTTGAATGGTCCGTTCATATCTCTGTTGGCAGAGATAAAGAAGCCTCCTTTTTCAAATGCTGCTTCAATCGTTGCTGGCGTAATTTTCCCATCTTTGTTGTCAGATGTAAAGATTTGGATATCATGGTCAGTTTTGCTGGCTGAACTTGCCTTCGGCTCATTTGCGAATGTTGATGCTGCCAGCAGAGAAGCAAGCAGTACTCCTATCAGGGTTTTTTTCATAGTATTCCTTTAAAGATTAAGTTGATATATCATAACAATTTTCTGTAAAATTTCTGTAAAATTATGGCCGTATATAGATATAACCTCGCAATTGTCTCTCTATCAATTCGACGATACCTGCCGTTACCACTTCTACATTATCAATCAGCTCTGATTTGTCGATTTTCAATGTTCTCATTGTATTGCCACAGGCAATGAATTCTACATCATAGGTCATCAATGCCTCGACACGTTTTTTGATCTTAAGGTTTTTGTGATTCATCACTGCTTCTATACCTTTTGAGTAGGCAACAATCACCACTTCTGTCTTCTCTGGCCCATAAAACTTTATCACATTATTTGCAGAACTTAAGACATGATTGATCTCGTTTTTATCACTTTTAGTAATAGGAAACACAAATCTTCGTGGATTTTCCAAAGAAGGTTTTGGATCCGCAAATTCTGTTTCTGCACAGAGAAAAGTACCTATGAGTACCAAACAAAGCACAATCTGTTTCATTTTTTCTTTCCTTTTAAGTCATTTATCTCTCTAAGTATCTCAAGGAAGTCATTGACATCCCATGCACCGGGTATCGTTTTAAGAACGTTTTCCTTTTCATCAATAAAGAAAAAAGTCGGTGTCATATCTGCATTAAGCCCAAGCGGTAAACTCTCTTTGGATATATCTACCTCAACAGGTATAAAATCTTTTGCGAGTGCCTGCTTTACTTGATCATCTACCATCACTTCTCTATCCATTTTTTTACAATAATGGCAATGTTCAGATGTTGCCTTGATCATCATTATTTTATGCTCATTTTGAGCTTTTTGGAGTGCTTTGTCAAAGTTTTCATAACGTACTTTGTGTTTATCCACCATTTTTTTATCATAATCATAAATATACTCACTTACGGCTGATATTTCATCTTCGCTGATCTTGCCTTTCATTGAAGGCATGGTCTCAAAATGCCTTATAACCTCTTTCAAGCAAAGACTTTTCTGTTTGTCCGGTTTGACCAGATAATCTGAAATAAATGCTTCCACTTCCATGCGATGGATATCTTTATCACCTTTTGGGTCACCGATCTGCTGCTTGAGTCTAAACGAGAGCTGGTTTAAAGTTGGTGCCTTCAACTTCAATAGCGCATTATTTTTTACCATAAAATTTTCTTTAAGTATATTCATGGCTATATAGCCGCTATGGCAGCTTGCACACTTGTTCTCATAAACTGCTTTTCCGTCTTCTGAAAAAAGTGACGTTATGCAGAGTGCTATCCATACGATTTTTTTCACTCTTCCTCCTCATCGGTATAAAATTCCAGCTCTCTGTAGGCTTCGAAGACATTTCGCTTCTGAAGTGCATCATAGAGTTTCATCGTTTTGTATTTTGGCATTAGCACTCTTTTGTTTATGTCGCTGATGGATACATCATCTTCAATGGCAGAAAGTACTTCTCTTTTCATCTCTTCAAGATACGCCTCCAGGTGTTTGGTTGCGTTGCGGTCTGTCTTGTATCCATGTCCGCCCACTACTACTGTAGCATTCATCTCATCGATCAATTTCAATGCTTTTAAGGAACCGATAATCGATCCGTCTCGTATAGAGGTCAATCTGTCGTTAAAAACAAGATCGCCTGCGAAGACAATTTTTTCTTTGGGTAAAACAATGATAAGATCACCTTTTGTATGCGCTTTATCTACCAGCTTTTTAACTTCAAACTCTTTATCTCCCAGTGTAAAATTGTAGGTTTTTTCGACTACCTTATCCAATTTCACGATCTTGGTACCTTCAAAGATCTTATTGCCCAGCACTCTTTCCATTCTGGTGTGCATACCCGGTACGACATTTTGTTCATAGGTCAATGGGCCTATCAACAAAGAATCTTTACTTTTATAAAAACTGTTTCCCAGCCAATGATCATCGTGATCATGTGTATTGATAACAATTTTTACCGGCAATTTTGAAATTTTTTGCATTTGCGCATATGCTTGAGAAGCATAAGAGAAAGTAGGACCGCTGTCTATGACAACAAATCCTTCTTTTGTTTTGACAAAACACGTATTGACCATATTACCACCATTTTCCTTGGAGATATTTTCTGTTTTACCAAAAAAGCAGTAGACATCCTGGGATACCTGTATGGGCTTCAGATGATACTCATAAGCCCACAATCTCAAGGTGGTGAAAAAAAACAGTACAATATGCTTCATCTTATCCCCTAAAACAGATAGTTGAATTCCCAACGAAATTCATTGTATGACCAGTCTTTTTTGTACTTGATATCATCAGCGGTACTGAGATGCTTCTGGATCGTATCGTCTTTGGCTGAAACATTTCCATAACGCAATCTCATCTGGAGATTTTTGGTAATATTTGTCCATACATCCAGGTGGATCACATTACTGTCAGACGGTACATAGTCTTTATAATCATCAAAGTCCTGAATCGCATAACGAAGACTTGCCTTCCAAGTAGAGTTGAACTTATAAACCGCTCTTATCATCCAGGTCTCTGTATTGGCAAACCAGTTATATTGTGCCATCGCCCTGGTAAATCCGCCCGTAGGGAAACCTCTCCAGGGTGCGACGATATCCGCTTTGTCTGCCACTTTTGAATAGCCAAGCCTGAAGAAGCCTTTTTTGTCCGGCATCAGGGCATCGACTCTCAGGTTGAGCAAGTTGGAATCGAGAGAGTCGGCAACACCACTATCGTAACCGAGCGCTTCCTTTCCTGAAAGGTTTGTATAGCCGGCGATTTCCCCGCCGCCATCATCCCCCTGCCAAAAGTATCTGATACCAGGCCTGACTGCCCATCCGGAATCAAATACAGGAATTTTGTAGTGCGCTTCAATGACACCATCCTGTACCACACCCGGAATTTGAAGATAGCTTACTGCAATCTTCAAATTTTTGATATCCTTTGAGGTGTAATCAGCGACATACATATTGTGATGAGGATCTTTCCCTGCCGCAACAAACTTCTCATACTTCAGCCCTTTGTGGCTGCCCGCATCGTCATTTCCGCGCCACTTGTTCCAGGAGTTCTCCGGATCATCACCTCCAAACGTGATCACGTCATGGTGACTTTCGTGATCTCTGAGTTTCTGGTAACCAAACCAGGCGACTCTCGCTTTGCTTTTTGGCGTGATCTTCAAAGCTCCCGAAACACCGTCAAAGGTGTTTGGGATCATCTTGGTATCGTTTGATTTGGTAAATACAGATTCATACAACTGGCGGCCCGCCACAATATTGAAACTGTCTGTTCCATACTTGAGATACGCCTCACCAAATGTATTGAGGCCAAACCCTCCGCCGGTTTTTACCTTGTATCGACTGAAGGTATCTTTACCTGCTTTTGAGAATTGTGCGTCGGCAACAGATGGTCTCCAGAAAGAGGGGTTAAAGGATCCATAGTAGCTCATCATGAAGCTGAAATTTTTATATGCAGCGGATTTGTAGATCAGGCTTCCGCCGGCACCCATTTGCTTGGGTGCTTTGTTGGGTGCACCGTCTGCTGCCCACTTCCAGTAGAAAGAGTTCAGCCTTAATCTGCCATAAAAGATACCTTCAGAGAACATCTCCTCTATACTTTCAACACTTCCGGGCACGACATTGTAATTGAGTGTCATATTGCCGTTGAGTGTTCTTTTTACGACATCTTCTTTTACCGGTTCTTTTGCGGGCTCTTTTGCGGGTACGATATCACCGCCTGCCATCAAAGCAGTACCTCCCATTAATAACGTTGCCGTCACTAATCCTAGTTTAATTGTTCCCTGTTTCATTTCTCTTCCTTTTTATTGGTTCATCTTTTCGAAAAAATAAGTTACCTATCGTTAAAGGCTGATGTTTAGTATCACAACCTTGGATGCCACGTCTGCTTCAAATGAGACCTATAAGGCGCGGTTTCTAATTTAGCCTTAACACTTGGCACCTTTTGCGGGACATCCGCAATCATAATCCAATACTTTTACATTGGACTCCATACTGATGTCTACAACTTTTTTCTTGCGAATGTAATCACTGACCACTTCATAGACAGGACGTATCTTTTTTTCATCCAGGTTTTCACCTGCATTTTGCAGGTTTCCGCCCCAAGAAGAAACTTTATACGTTTTTTTCAGATCAATGGGCTTGCCCCCGATCATAAACTCTGAAATACGTTTTCCAGATGGAGCTGCAACCTTAATACTATAGCTGGCACCCGTCAAACGACTCATATCACCACCCTGTTGAAGCAGTGGGTTTTCATTGAAGACATTATCTGCTATATCTTCCATAAGGTTAGCGATCACTGAACCTTTGAGATCAAAAGTATACACTTCAGGATAGGTAATGGCCGTCATTTCATAGACGTTATCTTTGAGGATATCATCACCGGGGATGAGCGTTGTTCCCCATCTGTATCCCGGAGTAAAGACAATATCGCTACCCATTTCAGCTTGGATCGCTTCACCTATAAGTGCATCAAAGGTAGAGTAGAAAGTATCTCTTTTATAAAGAAGTCCTTTGGTTGTACCCAATACCTCATTCAGCTCTTTATCGAAGGGTTTGTAGGCTTTAGCTATCAGATCTTCGCCTGCTTTATCTGCAGGGATAAGATTTGAAGCTACAGGCATAAGCTTGAAGTTATATCCTGCAACCTTTTTATCTTTGATGTCTATATCCAGTCGACCAACATATTTGCCATGACTTCCTGCGATGAGGATCACTGTATCATTCACGATGATCGGCTTAGGACTGGGGTCGTGTGTATGTCCACTCAAAATAAAGTCAACACCTTTAATTTTTTTGGCCAATTCCTGGTCTACAGAGAAACCATCATGACTCAACACAACCACACAGTCCACTTTTTTCTCATTGCGAAGTTCATCAATGAACTCCTGAAGAGACTCGTGTCTCAGCGCAAAACTCCAGCCTTCGGTAAACCTCTTGGGGTTGGCCGTAGAAGTGAACGGAAAAGATTGGCCTATGATACCGATCTTTGCCCCACCTACCTCTTTAATCGTATATGGAGGAAAGATCAACTCTTCAAAGTCGTCGGAGAATGGGTCGTTATCAATCACGTTTTGGGAAATAAATTCGCCTTTTAGCTTATCTATAAGTTCCATCACGCGTTCTTTGCCATAGGTAAATTCCCAGTGTCCCACCATAACATCAACACCCAAATAGTTTTGGGCATCTACGATAGCTTCACCTTCTGTTTTGAGTGCTACAGCTGTACCTTGCCACGTGTCACCACTATCCAAAAGAAGTACGTTTTCTTTACCTCTCTCTTTTTTGACTTGATCAATAATGGGTTTCATATGGGCAATACCACCCATCATACCGAACTTTTTCGCCAACGCTTCAAAATTATTGTATGTATCGAAATACTGATCCAAAGATCCTGACTCTACGCCATAATAACTCTCAAAACTGTCTCCGCAGATAAATCCTGGTGTCCCAACCAGGTTCTTCGCTGAAATAAGCGTAGACGGCTCTCTCCAGTATAAAGGTTTAAGATGCGCATGAAGGTCACAAATATGCAAGATAGTTGCTTTTCCTTTGGGTTCAAAATCTACAATATCAGAAAAGCTGAGCTTTTTAATACGCTCTTTCCCTGCTTCGCCTGCAAAAAGATTTGTCCCTCCAGTCACACCCAGCAAGCCTAGTGCTGCTGCGATCTGAAGGAAGTCTCGTCTGTTAATATCCATCTTATCCCCTTATCTTTTTAAGCCAGGTATTGTTATAGGCTTTTTCTTCTCTTGTGCCAATGTAGAAACATACACTTCAAGACCAACCATCTCTTTGGAGCCAATAGGGATCACCTTCAGTAATGCGTTTTTCATGCATCCTTGAAATCTTCTTTGCAGTGTCCTCAGACTTGATTTGGTCATACGGTATGCTGGCCAAGTTGCGCCTGCACCGGCTTCTCCAAGATCAGGCAGCGGTTGTGTTCTAAGCACCTGTCCAACAATATCTTTACTGTGGCAACTCAAACAAGACAGACCTCTTCCGCCTCTGGCAGTCTCAAATGTCTTTTTACCAAGATCATACGATGCCTTGATCTGTTCATTTGCATTAATGTCAATGGTAAATTGTTCATCATTGGCCAACGATTTGACATATGCCAGCATAGAGAACATTTTTTTGTCTTTCAGCTTTGTCTTCTCTTTACCCTGCTCAACCTGCATTGCCTGAAGCACTTGATCTATGCCGACGACGTTACCAAGTTTTTTGATGTATCTTGGAAAACCGGCGATATACTTAGGCAACTCTTTTTCGCTCACACCTAAAAATTTCGCCAAGGCTTCTTCTCCGCCCAGATTCTCTTCCAGCAACTCTCCGCCCTCTTCAACATAGATGTCTGCAGGGTTGTTCTCCAGCATCTCTTTGTACATTGCTCTGTCAGCATCACTCATAGCGAACTGCTCGCCAGCTGTTGCCAGGCTAACCAAAAGAGCAATTGGAAGTATGACTCTTTTCATGATTAGTCCTTTGGCTTAAGTTTTTTACTCTTGGAGTTTTTCTCACCTGTATTATCTGTATAGTCAACTGTGATCTTCCCTTTCCCAGGTACTTTGAAGTTTACTGAGAAATAAGGGTTTGTAGAGACTGTCTCCCAAACTTTCATCGTGGTGAAAGGTTTTCCGTCAAAACTAAAGGTGATATTGTCAATATAGTGCGCCGGCTTGATCTGACCTGTTTTTTTATCTTTGCTCAAACCCGTATCCATAGGGTGAATAACGATAAAATCTACTTTAACGATATCTCCTGTTTTAAACTTTTTAGGTTTGATCTTTATCATTGATTTTCGTGCTTCTGCTTCTGCCATTTTTTATCCTTTATATCATTATTTATTTTACGTGCTTACTGGAGTCGGGTGAACAGTATCAACCACATCCACCGATGGTTACTTTGACACTTTTTCCTGCTTTGATGAATGTACCGTCACTCAATTCAACCAAAGCTACGACTTCTTGCGTGCCGCCAAGTTTGACTCTTGTTGCGAAGTAACCTTTACCGTTGGCAGGTGTCAACATGACATCCACACATCTTGTGTTGCCGTTTTTTGTATTGAGTACGTGGATCGCTTTTACGTAGTTCGCTTCTTCCATCGGATGATCTACTTCAACTTTCACAGGGACAACTGCACCATTTTCTGCGATCTCAGGTACAGTCAGTTTGATTTTCTCACTATCCTTAACCTCTTTACCACTTGTAATCGCTTTGACTGCTGCTTCAAATGCAAGATCGTTTGGACCTTTCTTTTTTGCTTTTGCTTCCTCTTTTGCCATTAGAGCTACTGGTGTTACAGCTACCGCCGATACCGCCATCATACTTTTGATAAAACTTCTTCTTTTCATTCTCTATTTCCTTTTTACTTTTTACTTTTGTCAGAAACAACATAGGATGCCAAGTCACAAATCTCTTGCTCTGTGAAGAGTTTTGTTGTAAGGTTCACGGTCATATGTGTCTTGGGATTGTCTATACGAGGATCAGCGATCTTCTGAAAAACAAATGCATTGTCTCGAACTTTGGAGTCAATAAACGTTTTTTTGTAGTTTGTAAGATCGGGGCCAATATTCCCTCCGCCTTTTGCACCTTCGATGTTATGACATGCCACACAGTTGCCATACTGTTTCGCTTTCTTCTTTACTTTGCCGTCTTTGCCTTTTTTTTCAACAAATTTTACAAGACCTTCAGGCGGTGTCCCCTTGGCTTTTTTACCATTTAAGTTATGGAAAATAAATTCTCCCCTTGCAATTGATGCCGCATCATCTTTCACACACCCTTTAGGCATTGTAAACTTTGTTGGTTTTGCGAGTAGATCTTTCTCGATCATCTTACTTGCATCCGGCATATCATATGCTTTTGTCAAATCGGCAGCATTGACCAATGAAGTTGTCGTAACAAACATCGTGGCAAAGGCTAAAAGTTGGATGTTTCTCTGCATTCGCACTCCTTTAATATAATTTCAAGAAGAATCATAGCCAAGAAGTGTAAAAGAAGTGTAAAATTTTAATGTTGCAGTATAAAAAAATTATTGCCTGGGAAAAGTATAGGTAAAAGTTGTTCCTTCACCCAATACAGAAGAGACATCTACAGCGATATGTTCCTCCTCAGTAATCTGTTTGACGATATTGAGGCCGATACCAAAACCACCCTTGGCTTCATCCTCTCTATGATACCGAGAAAAAATTTTATCAGTATTTTTTATACCTACGCCTTGATCTTCAACAAAAAATACAATTTCACCATCAACATATTTCAAGATAATATTGATTGTGGTATTGTCAGTGCTGTATTTGATTGCATTTGAGATCGTGTTGTCTACAATACGTTGTAATTTTGTTTTACTGCAAAAATAGAACACTTCTAACGCTATAGAGGTATTTAACGTAATATTTTTCAGATTGGCAACTTCTTGAAAGTAGTCTGTTCTATTTTGGATAAAATCACTCATATCGATACGTTTTTTCTTATGTTCAACACGTCCCTGCTTGATCAGATAATCCATGTCATTGTAAATGGTCGCCAGCGTTTTTGAGGCTGACTTGATGCGCCAGATATATTTGTTTTCTCCATATTTATTGGCAAAAAGATCAGCATTGAGATTAATAATGCTTAGGGGGGTATTGATCTCATGCATGGAGTCTTTGATGAATGTGTCAAGTTGATTGTTTAAATGCTCAAAAGGTACTGAAAAATTTTTCAACAATAAGAGAGAGAATACAAAAAGTGTAACAACAATGGCACTCATGACAGAAAATGCAAAAAAATAAATAGTACTCGCAGTATGTTTTGTCATAACCAACAGTTGCTTTGCTCCAAAATAATATCCGTCAGGCAATGAATAAATATAATAATAGTACTCCCCCTGCTTGTGAAAACCTTCTGCATAACTGTCTGGCTCAACGTCAAGATCTGTATAGATTTTCTTTTGGGTATTTGTATAAAGTGCTGCCCTATACTCTTTGTATCTTGGAAAATGGTACACTTTGTCACTGTTTTTGTAATGCTGCATCGAGACAATGATCTTTTGTGCCTGAGATTCAAGGTCGAGTTTAACCTTTGATTCATCTATCTGCAACAGGATCGCAATATAGGTAAACAAAGGCACCATAAGCAAAACAGCAAGAATGGCAGTATAGATCACTGCATACTTACGGGAAAATTTTCTCGAATCAAGAATCAATAGTGTACCCTACGCCACGTATATTTTTTATGAAGTCTTTTCGGAGTTTTTTTCTTAAAGTGCCAACCTGAACACGAATATTGGTAGGATCTATCCATTCACCCCAGACTGCTTCCCAAAACATTTCATAGCTTACTACATTTCCCCGCCGTTTAATAAGAAGTTCCAATATTTTTGCTTCAGTTTTGGCAAGCTGGATGCTCTCTTCTGCGATATAAAGTTTCATGTTTTCAACATTATAGGTATAGCCGTAAGGCAAGTCAATCTTTTCTTTTGCAGAGGAAAAACAGTGCACTTTAATGACTTGTTCAACGCGCAATTTGAGTTCTGCAAGGTCGAAAGGCTTACGAATATAGTCACAGGCACCACACTTGTACCCTCGAGTAAGATCATCTATATCTGTCAATGAAGTAATAAAAATAGCCGGTGTGGTAATGCCTTCCTCTCTCACAGTTTTCAATATTTCAAATCCATTTTTTTCGCCCAGAACCTTCACATCAAGCAACAAAAGATCATAGATCTTATCATATACAGCGTCATAGGCGTCTTCAGAACAAGAGAAACAATCTACATCATAGCCACTCTCTTCCAAAAATTCCCGCATACTGAGTGCAAGCATGGATTCGTCTTCCAAAATAAGAATTTTCACTTCACAACTCCGATCTTTTTTTCATTGTGTTTGTTTTGAAGGATGATATCTATCAACTCCTCTTTACTATACTTTCTGAGTATCTCTTTGGCTTCCGTCTCCAGCGCGGCTTTATCCTCTTTTTTCAGTTTGGGAAGCAGGGCAATGAGGTCTTTGTCATAACCGCTTTTAAAGCTGCCATAAGGCTGTTTCCAATTTGTCACAACCTGCTCTATGTCTTCATCTGAAAATTGTGTAAAAAATGACCTTTCATGGTTGTTCTTTTCATATTCCTCCAAAGCTTTTCTGGAAAGTGTAAGCAGATACTCCCCTATCTTTTTATTTTCACCATTATACATCGGTTCAAGAATATAGAGTCTACTCTTTTTGTAGAGATAACTATTCTCTTTGAGTTTTTTCCAATCTAATGCTGAGACCTTTTGCATCAAAGATTCATTATAGATTTGATTGGCTACAACATGGTCATGCAAAAAAGGGAAATCTTTCATTAACTCCGCCTGTTCCAAATATTTTTCATCCATAAGAACGAATAGATCTATCCCTTTTCTGCTCAGTTTTTTAGTAAATTCATCTACAAATTTAATGACTTCAAGATACCCAAGCAGTTTTTTGCCACTATAGATAGGAATGGTTGCCTTAAAGGTCAGCAGTCTTCCTACTTCCATTCCTACTTTTGGTTTTTTATTGGTTTCAAGCTTTCTCAAGTCATCACGGAACCACCAGATAGGCATCCCCTCATACCCTTTGTTCCAGCTTCTCGCAAAGATAAAAAAGTCTACAGTCAATACTTGTATACGCAGAGATTTGAGATGTGTATATTTTCTGAAGCGCTGCGTAATCTGCGTCAATATCTCATACCCTTTTGCTTCATTGTCTGAAGTTAAAGCATTCTTCAAGTCACCATCTTCTGCCAATGCCAAAGAAAAAGAGAGAAGATCAGACATCTCATAGGCAAGACCAGCATTGAAATTACTTACTACATGATCACTTAACATTGCCAATCTTGCTTTCTCACTCTTGGCGAAGAAAAAAAAGACCGATGCCATCAGTACTGCCAAGACACTAAAAGTAAGCCATAAATAAATTTTGCTATACTGTTTCATTGGACTAATGCTACGAAACAAATACTATATTTGTGCTTAATGGTATGAGCCTTGGCAAAAAACACCTGGTGGGTCACCAAACTTTTAAATTGCAAGAGGAGAAAAGATGGAAAAAGTAACAAGAAGAGGATTTATGAAAGGTGCGCTTGCGATGAGTGCTTTCCCTTTTATGTCACAGGCTGAGGAGACAAAAAGAGCAGAAAGCTTAAAATTCATTCACGTAACAGACTCACATATGGATCTTGGAGATGATGAAAGCGTTGAAGCGATGAAGCTGATGGTCAAATTTGTCAATACTAATTATAAAGATTTGGATTTTGTTCTTTTCGGTGGCGACAATTTCAACAACAATGCCAAGGGAAACAGTGATGCAGTCGCTTTTAAAGAAATCATAGCAAAACTCCACTGCCCAACATATCTTGTCAGAGGAAACAAGGAGTCGTTCGCAAAGCCTGACAAAAGCATCGATCTCGATGAATTCAAAACACTCTTCATGTCTGACAAGGCATTTTCTGTTTCAGGGAAAGATTGGCTCCTGAAAAAGAAAGGCTACCAGATACTTGGTCTCGACTCCTGTATCGAAGGCGCAAACAATGGTCTCTACACAAAAGAGACACTCTCTTTTGCCAAAACAGCCCTTGCTACGAAAAAACCTACTATCATCCTCAATCATCACCCTTACACAAACTACTGGAAAGGCACAGATCCCGAAGATATACATAAGTATGTACTCAACAATACGGACGAGGCACAAAAAGTGCTTTTTGGTCATGACAATCTTCTTATGACACTGTCCGGTCATAAACATATTGATTCTGTCACTGAGATACAAAAAACCAAAGTGATCGTTACCAGAGGGTTTATCAGACCTCTTGACATGGACATGTATCCCATGCGTTACGTGGAAATTCAAAACAATGAGATCAACGAAAAACTCATTTATACAACTTAAGTGTTGACATATTCTTTACACTTTTCGTGCATCATCAAGAACGCAACGATAGGATTTGTCAACAAGAAAAAAAGTAAATAGTTACCAATGTTTTCCTATAGTCTCTATCTTAATGGTGAAAAATATAATATATTTAAATAATATTAGTATATAATAAAGTATCCTATATCTAAAGGGTATCTATGCAAACGGAAATATCGAGACGACGCTTTCTTCAGGGTACGGCGGCGTTGACTGTAGTGAGTGTCTCTTCGGCAGCTGCCTTGCTGATCAAAAAAGAAAAGAAGCATGCCATTGCTGAGTATGGCTTGGAAAAAACCAAGTGGAGTGAGCACTTGGAGGAGATCCCCACACTCTGCGAAATGTGTGTCAACAAGTGTGCCGCCATTGCACGTGTCGAGGAGGGGGTCGTAACCAAACTCAATCCCAATCCTCTGTTTCCCAAATCCAAAAATATGCTCTGTGCCCGTGGCAATGCCGGTATACAGGCGCTCTATGATCCTGATCGGTTAAAATACCCATTGATCCGCGTAGGCAAACGTGGAGAGGGTAGATTTAAACGGGTGACCTGGGATGAGGCGTATGAGCACATCAAAGAGAAGATGGTCAAAATCCTCGACGAGGAGAAAGATAATCGTTCCACGATTGGATTTTGTGCCGGTGAGGGGATGGCGGAACACACCTATGCTTCATTCATGAAAGAGAAGATCGGTTCATCCAACTTTGTGAACCATAGCAGTATTTGTCTCGCCACCACGATCGCCGGATATACACTGACACTTGGTGGCTATGGCCAGGCAGATTTGGAAAATGCCGAGTATGTCATCATGGCGGGTGCCAACCGTGCGGAAGCGATCGTCACCCCCGATACGATGGATATCTTCAAGCGGACTCGCGCCGGCGGGGCGAAACTCGTCGTCATCGATCCGCGCTTCACCAATACCGCAGCCCATGCGGACACTTGGCTCCCTATCGAGGTAGGGACAGATCTGGCTTTTGTTTTGGCTCTTAGCTATGTCGTCATCACAGAAGAGCGCTACAACAAACGCTTTACCCAAGAGAATATGAGTGATTTTGAAGCATATAAAAAGCATATCATCGATCATCACTATACACCGGAGTGGGCAGAGAAGATCACAGGAATCAAAGCCGCCGAAATCTATAAGATCGCACGGGACTTTATGGCACACGCACCCCGATCGATCTACTATCAGGGAAGACGGACGGCGTGGAGTCAGCAGGACTATCAACTCAGACGCGCCCAGGCGATTTTCACTGCGATGGGCGGCGGTATCGACCAAAAGGGTGGGATCATCTTTGGCAAAAAGCTCCCACTGGGTGAACATGCCATCAACTCCCCAAGCTATGACAATGCCAAAGAGCGTATCGAAAAAAATAAAGCAGCTGTCATCGGTGCCAGCGGATCCTGGCTCGCGTGGCGAAACACCGTCATTGACGGAACCGCCCCATACCCTGTCCGCGCTTTTTTCGCCTACAAGCAAAACCCGATGCTCTCCGTCCCCAATACGAAAAAGACCAAAGAGATGCTCCAAAAGATGGATCTTGTCGTGGTGATCGATACGATGCCGAGTGATACGGTGATGATGGCGGATGTCATCCTGCCTGAGTCTCTCTATCTGGAGCGGGAAGATCCGGTCAAAACTTTTGGTGGAGCAGAACCTTCGATTGCTCTGCGCAAAAAGGTCGTCGAAGCCAAGTATGATACGAAGCCTGTCATTGAGATCATGCGGGGACTGGGAGAAAAGCTCTCCAAGCCACTTTTTGAAATCTCAAAAAAGTATGATGAGGCTCTGCTAGAGGAGATCGCAGAGCGCGGAGAAAAAGTCGTCTATAAGGAGGAGGGGTATGATCTGGCAGAGGGGTATCGTCACTCACAGGAGACGATCAATCACCATCAAGTCGCCAGTGTCTACGGTGAAGAAGCGTGGAAGATACTGAGAGAAAAAGGGGTCTTTTACCCCGATATGGACAGATACTTCAAGCAAAAATCAGTCAATGAATACCAGTATTACCCCGAACACAAAAAATACTACTCAGTGATCGAGGGTGACTTGATCAATGAGCCTTATCATGATACATGTGTAGATACTGAAGAGATCGCCGTTTTGAAAAAAGATTTCCGAACCGCAACCAAAAAGATCGCCTGTGCACTCTACAATCTCGAAAAGAAAAAAGGGGTCGATGCAATGCCTACCTGGAGAGAAGAGCTCTATACGCCGACCCCCAAAGGCAAGTTCAAGTTCATCACAGGCCGTCATGCACAGTTCACCCAAAGCGGCACCGCCAACAATGCCCTGCTTTTGGATCTGCTGCCGCAAAACCATCTCTGGATCAATAAGCATATCGCCGAGGAGAAAGGGATAGGACTGGGCGACAGTGTCGAAGTGACCAGCAGTATCGGGACGATAGAGATCACCGCTTATCCCACAGAGAAGATCGCGGAAAATGTGGTCTTTTTCATCCACGGATTTGGTGCAGAGTCGAGTGAACTGACGCTCGCACATCATCGCGGCGCCAATGACAATCTCATCATCGAAGATCAGTATGAAAAAACTTTTGGCTCCGCAGCGATGCACGAGACCATCGTCGAAATAAGGAGAGTATAATGGCACGATATGGAATGGCACTTGACTACAAAAACTGTATCAATTGCAAAGCATGCGAGAGTGCCTGCAAGGAACAAAACGGTATTTTGCTCGGGGCGGATTATCACCGTATCTGGGTTGGTGTACGTGAGATCGAAGGCATCTTCCCCAATCTCAGTATCGGTTCGAGCAGTTTTGAACCCAGTCAGTGTCAGCAGTGTGACAATGCCCCCTGTCAGGAGGTTTGCCCGACCAATGCGACCTATTATGACGGCAATGGTGTCGTTCGCGTCAATCCTGACCAGTGTATCCTGTGCACCTACTGCATGCAGGCTTGCCCCTATGATGCCCGTTATGTCGATGACAGGACGACGACGGTAGACAAGTGCAACTTCTGCTCGGATACGCGCCTGATCCAAGGGGAGACGACGACGGCTTGTCAGGCAACCTGTCCTACCAAAGTGCGTATCTTTGGAGATCTTGACGACCCTGACAGCGAAATATCCAAAGTCCTCAGGGACAGAGAGTATCGCAAGCTCAAAGAGCACCTGGGTACCAGACCAAAACTTTTTTACCTCACATAAGGAGCAGAAGATGAATGTAAGCAAAATACTTCCCTACAAGAAACAGACTTTGAAATCTTTTTTTACGTTTGAATTTACAGCGCTGAATATCTTGATGTTCTGGCTCACGATCGGTCTGGTGACGACGATGCTTTGGGGTATCGGTGCCTATCTGGTACAGGGCCATCATGCCTATGGGGTCACGCGTCAGCATGCCTGGGGTCTTCTGATCGCTATGTATGTCTTCTTCGTCGTATCGAGTACCGGACTGTGCATCATGTCCTCCCTGGGACATGTCTTCAACATCAAATCATTTCAGATCATCGGAAAACGGGCGATTATCGGTGCGATCATCACGATCCTGACAGGCTTTGCTGTGATCGCTTTTGAGATCGGGCATCCGGTGCGGATGGTGATTTACAATGTCTTGACACCGGGCTTGACATCTGCGATCTGGTGGATGGGAACACTCTATGGCATGTATCTCTTTTTTATCATTCTTGAATTTCTCTTTCTCAATAATGACAATCATAAATACTCCAAGATCTTTGGGCTTGCCGGCTTGGTTGTCGGTCTTGCCGCACACTCCAATCTCGGAGCAGTCTTCGGCTTTTTGGTCGCCAGGCCAATTGCTAATGGCGTCTTCTTCCCGCTCTATTTCATCCTCTCTGCGATGGTGACAGGCTCTTATCTCCTCTTTTTGATCTATGGATGGCGATACAAAATGGACTTCCCGCCCGAAGTGGAGAAGTTTATGGTGACGCTGGCTCAGGTGCTGGGGCTCCTGCTGGCGATCTTGATGTTCTTTGAGATTTGGCGTGCACTGACGGCGATCTACGGCGATATGCCCGAACGCGGCGATATCGCAAGACATATGATCACTTCCAAAAGGTTTTTGATCGGTGAAGTGCTGCTGGGGATGCTGATACCGTTTGCGATCATCGTTGTCAGCAAGGGGCGGGCGATCAAAGCGATGGTTTATGCTTCGATTACCGGTATGGTGGGTATCTTCTGGATGCGGTACGATCTGGTGGATGATACGCAGCTTGCACCGATGCTGCCACTCAAGATCCGTGAATATTTACCTGCTCCTGGACTCACCGAATACACGCCAACCTCCGTCGAGTGGATGATCTCCATCGGCGCGATCGGATTGGCTTTCGTCATGTACTATGCCGCAGATAAGTTTTTTGATTTGGATCACAAGACAACGATCTGATATTTTCTTTTGGGAGATTCCTCAATGCACCCCAGAAGCACTTTTTGATCCGAGCATTTCGATATCTTCCAGTGTGATATCCTGCAAGTCATCCTTGCTGGGATCATCGATCCCGATTACGCGGTTGGCTTGGTATTGGATCGTACTCTCGAGCATATTTCTGACGATTCTGGCATTGGCGAAGTTTACACTTCTCTCTTCATATCTCTTGGTTATGAGGGTAGCGAGTGCCCCTTTGGCATCGTCCTGCAGTCGGTAGCCCTTCTTTTTGGCCATCAGTACATAGATATCCAAGAGCTCCTGAGGCGTATAATCTTCAAAATGGATAAATTTGTTGAAGCGCGATTTGAGGCCGGGATTTGACTGAAGGAACGCCTCCATCTCTCTGGTATATCCCGCCACGATCACCACCAGGTCACCCCGCTGATCCTCCATCGCTTTGAGCAGTACTTCGATCGCTTCGCTGCCGTAGTCTGATGACTGGGAACCTCCCGGCGTCAGAGAGTATGCTTCATCAATGAAGAGCACGCCTCCCTTGGCGCTGTCGATCACTTCGCGTACCTTGATCGCGGTCTGACCGACATAGCCTGCCACCAGTCCTGAGCGGTCCACCTCGACCAGATCACCCTTGCTGATCACGCCGAGATTTTTATAGATCTTGGCGAGTATTCTGGCGACTGTCGTCTTGCCCGTACCCGGATTGCCCGAAAAGACGAGATGGAAACTCATCGATGAGACAGGGAGTCCTTTCTCCTCTCTGAGTTTTCTGACTTTGATCAGATTGATCAGGCCCGAGATCTCTGATTTGATCTGCTTCAAGCCGATCAATTCATTGAGCTCAGAGAGTATCGTATCGAGATCCTGCCGCGATTCGCCTCCGGTTTTCTGAATCGTTTCTGTTTTTTTGTGGGTACGCTCTGATTTGCTATCCATTGATTTGATCGCGTATCGAAAGATAAAGATGATATCCGTCAGTGCCTTGATCTCCGCAATATCCGAATGGCCGTCAACTGCGATAAAGATAAGACCAATCGTTTCGATCGTATTGACCACTGCTTCCGCCAGCCCTATGTCGATCAGGCTGACGAGAATGATTGGATCGGGATCATGCAGATCGATCCTGGAAGCTTCATCCCGTGAGCGCTTCATCGCTTCCCTGGTAAGGTTTTTTTGCAGCAGTATCTCCACAAACTCATTTTCCCGAAAATCAACTTCGCCATTCACCCTGGAGAGATAGATAAGCAGCTCGATCAGATAAGACTCCAGTGCCTGCGACAGAGAGCCGCCCTCCATCGCTTTTTTGATCGCCGGTACCTCATTGTACGCATCCAGGAGCTTCTTGAGCTCCAGAAATGTTTTGCCCTGCTCTGCGATCATCTTTTTGAGTGATTCATCAAAATACATCTATTTCTCCTTTTAGATAGATCAATTTACCGATCTTCCGGCCATGATGACCAACCCCACAACGATCAACACCAGCGACACAACGGTAAAAACGGCTGCAGGTATCGCCCAGCGGTTCACACCGCCTACCCGGAACTGCATGACCTTGATTCGCTTCTCATCTTCCGGGATAACCGCTTCGATCTCCTCTTTTTTCTCCAGATAAAGCTTGTAGATATAGTAAGTAGCAAATCCGCCTATGAGTACACCTACTATCACCAACAGAGGTATGAGCATCTGCATCGGCACGATAGCACCCAGTACCAAGGCGACAAAAAGGACGAGCAGTGCCAGCTTCATCTGCTTGCGGTAGAGAAAATACCAAAAGCCGCCCAAAAATGCCCAACTATTCCAATACCAGCTCAGCTGACCGCCCTTTTTTTCAAAATGGTCAAAAGCTTTGCGGTACCATTCATATTTCGCCGGTGTCGCGATAAAGGCTTCAAACATTTGCTTATGATATGCTTTCCTATTCAAGACAACCCTTTTTTCTTCTGAAGCTTTCTGTTTTCGAGCATCAGTATGATGACCACGATAACGGGTGGCACGCTGAGAGAAAAGAGATAGGAGGGGATATGGAGATAGTGGTGACGGTTGAGATAGAAAAAGCCAAGGACCAGCAAGATATAGGCACCGACGCGATAAAATGACAGAGAAGCTCTGGAGTCTTTGATCACCTCTGAAATAGAGCGTCTCTGAGCCTTTTGCTTGGCTTTCTCCTCTTTGACGACTTTTACAAATTCTTCTTTGGATACCGCTTCTGTTTTCTTTGATTTTTCGGGATCTGTCTCATCATCATAGAGATCATGAGGATCATCGATCTTCTCAAGCTCATCTCTCTCCTCTTCAAGCGGCGGAGTGTAATGCTCCAAACGTTTCTGGATCATCCTGCGATAACTTACCATCGAAGCAGCGATGACCAGTGCAGAGCTGAAGAAGCCTATCTGTGTCGTATAGAGCCAGCTGCGATGCCCTGCAAGCATACAAAAGATAATGATACCGATATCGATAGCGAGGAGCGTATTGAGGATCTTTTGGCTACTCTCACTCATCCTCATCATCCGGGTCGTTTTGGTAGCGTTTGCCGGCATAGCGCGGGTCATTCGCAAGCTCATCGAGAGACTTTTTCTGCCTTTTATAGGCGATATAGACATTGAGGACTGCGGCGCCGACCCCCCAGAAGACTCCCAGCCACAAAAGCCAGGTATAGCCAAAAAAATGCTTGAGTCCGAGCCCCATGCCGACACCGATCAAAACAGCTACTACGATAGAAATCCCGAGACTCAAGCCGTCGGCTGCTTCGACAACTTTTTTCAGCTTCGGCTCTTCCTCTTTTTTTATCTCATCCTTCACGATTTTTCCTTTTTTCTCTTTACGCTTCACTTTCGCTTATCTCTTTCAGGACATCAGAGGCAGCTCTGATCGCCACATCGATCATCTCATCACTCGTCTGGCTGGAGATAAAACCGGTCTCATAGGCAGAGCAGGCGAGATAAATACCCCGATCGAGCATTCCCTTGTGAAATCTTGCGAACATTTCGCTGTCATTTTCCAGAGCCTCTTCGAAGTTATTGACCGGTTTGTCACTAAAGAAGAAACCGAACATACTCCCCCGTACATCTGTCACCATGGGGATATTGGCTTGGTCAGCGGCTCTCTTGAAACCATTCATCAGCTTTTTGGCATGTCTGCCCAGTTCCACATAGAGACCGGGGCGATGCTTGAGCTTTTTGAGTGCTGCGAGACCGGCGGCCATCGCGACGGGATTGCCGCTGAGTGTTCCTGCCTGATAGACAGGTCCCTCAGGAGAGAGATGTGCCATGATCCCGGCGCGCGCACCGAAAGCACCGACAGGCATACCGCCTCCGATCACTTTGCCCAGTGTCACTATGTCGGGCTTGACAGATGTCAGCCCCTGTGCTCCGGTGAGCGATGCTCTAAATCCGCTCATCACCTCATCAAAGATCAACAGTGCTCCGTGCGCATCACAGAGTGACCTGAGTGCCTCCAGGAATGTCTCCTCAGCAGGCACCAATCCCATATTTCCTGCGATCGGCTCGATAATGATACAGGCGATCCCCTCTTTGCTCTCTGCAAAGCACTTTTTGACACTTTCGATATTGTTGTACTGTGCCAAAAGTGTATGCTTGGTCAAGTCAGCTGGCACCCCCGGACTGCTGGGGTTGCCAAAAGTCGCTGCGCCGCTACCCGCCTGAACCAGCAGCGAGTCACTGTGGCCATGATAGCAGCCGGTAAACTTGACGATATCATCTCTGCCGGTATAGCCTCTCGCCAGTCGCAGCGCACTCATCACTGCTTCAGTACCCGAGCTGACAAATCGCACCTTGTCTATCGCATCAAAAAGCGATACGATCTCCTCTGCCAATGCTGTCTCTACTGTCGTCGGCGCACCAAAACTCAATCCCCGCCTTACTGCATCGATCACGGCAGTTTCGATATCGCTGTCACAGTGACCAAAGATCAGCGGTCCCCAGCTCTGGACAAAATCGATATAGAGATTGTTATCGATATCATAAAGATAGCCACCTTCACCTTTCTCAATAAACGGCGGTGTACCTCCCACGCCTGCAAATGCCCTGACCGGCGAATCCACACCCCCCGGAATCACACGATAGGCTTCTTCAAATGCTTCAATACTCTTTTCATAACCCATTACTCATATCCTTTTTCGGTATAATTCCCGAGATTATACACTGTTTCTTATTATAGGGGAGATCAAAAACAGTTCTGCCGGGTTCAATGAAATGAAGTGGCGGATCCAATAAAGTTATGACAATGCAAAGAAGAGAAGAGAACGACAGCATCAGGACACTCAAAGGATTCACCCTCTCGATCCTTTTGCACCTGCTGGTCGTCCTGCTTTTTTGGGCCAGTATAGAAAATATCTTTTTTGCTCAGCCGGCCAAGCAAGAGAAAAGAATGACGATGGATCTCTCCCATTTTGTCCCGCTTGCACCTCCTCCCAAACCCAAAGCCATACCGGTACCTCCTCAGCCTGTCGTACCTCCTGCGCCCATCATCCCTCCGCAACCCAAGCCCAGAGAGATCGCCCAAGAAAAACCTGAACCGATCAAAAAGATACTGGAAAAGAAAAAGGTCCTGACAGCCAAGCAGGATGTCCAGGAAAATAATGTCACCAAAAGCGTAGAGAAGCCGACAAAAAAAATCACGAAAAAAAAGATCGTCAAAAAAGTAGAAAAAAAAGTACCTAAAAAGAAGATCGTCAAGAAGGAGAAAAAAGTACCTAAAAGGAAGATCGTCAAGAAGGTACCGAAACAAAAGAGCAAAAAAAGAGTCGTCCGCAAAAAGCCTCATCGCAAGCAATACGCTTCACCCCTGGCCAACTCCCTGATGGGCAGCAACCAATCCCATTTGGCACGACCTACTCCCGCCCAACATGCATCCTCCGCCGCCACCAGGCGCATGATCAAAAACCTCTACGGCAGCGAATACGACGGCTACTCACCTGAGCAAAAAAAGTTCATCAAAAACAACCTGGGTATCATCCACAGAATTACACAGATGGCACTGGTCCGCAACGGCTATCCCGAAATCGCCGCCAGAACAGGACAGGAAGGGACCAATGTCGTCTCCTTCTACCTCCACCCCAACGGCAACATCACCGGCCTGCATCTCGACAAATATATGGGCTACGAAGCCCTCGACAGAAACACCCTCCAAGTCATCCGCATTGCTTACAAAGATTATCCTTTACCGCGCAAAAAAACCAAGATCAAGTTCTTTGTGCAGTATAGCATCAGCGGGTATTAGCGTCAGTAGAATATGTTCAGGAAAATCTACATCAATTTTTTGATGACGTCAGCCGTTATATTCAAAATTCAAATATACTTTAATACAAGAACAAAACGTTCGTTTATTGGTCACAAAATTTAACTTTAAACCTCAAATTGTTTTTCGTTTCTTGCTCATAGCTTTTTTCCAATGTATTGATATCAGTTTACACTTTTTATTGTTTGAGATTGGTTCTTTTTTGTGGGGACATTATAAAACTAAAATAAAGGTTCCAAACCTGAATTCAAGATGAGGAGTCCTGGTGACAATGATAACTTTTTACCTACATCCACCACTCCCCAAGCAACCCTGTGCTAAAATAAAAAATGTCACATAATCCAAGGCTTGCATCGATGTGATTACTATATAATGCTATCGAGAGGATAAATAATTCATGACCAAAAACGAAATAATCGAAACTATAAAATCACACTACTCCAGAGACCTGCGCAAGCAGTTGATCAAAACGGTATTACAACATGAACAAAATAAGGATATGCAGGATGTGGAGCAGCAGTACAACCTACTCGATCAAATCTTCTCCTATATCCTGAAAAATACCGGCTGGGATATGCCTGAAAATCTTAAAGACTGGAATAGTGCTCCTCTGCAAATCATGACGGAGGTTTTTCCTCAAATCGAATCCACACTGTGGTATCAGGACAAAAAGCTCTTAGTAAGCGGCAGCATCGATGTGAAGATAGATGATGATGCCAAGGGATAAACCCCGAGGACAGTGTCTCATTCCTATTGTCCGGGTTCAAACGGCAGCAGTTTCGGCATCTCGCTTAGCGGCGCTTGTATCAGCAATGGATCCTTCTTGGGGTCGAGCCATTTCAGAAGCGTTTTGATCTCACTTTCGCGCATCGCCGTACAGCCGACAGTAGGGATGTGGTTGGGCTTTTTGATATGCATGAAGATACAGGAGCCTGCCCCCGGTATCGCTTTGGGGTTATGATCGACAACCAAGCCATATTTATAGTAGTTTTTGGGGAATTTCATATGCTCGTAACTCTTATAATCTTTTTTTACCTTTGTACTGTCGATGATCTGGTTATACCGCTTGGATTTGCCATCATCCACGCAGTGATCTGTCTCCCTGTAGACACTATAAGGATAGTCGATCTTGAAAGCTTGATACCCAAAGGAATTTTTGAGCCTGAAGATACCCGCAGGTGCTTTGCCATCTCCCTCTTTTTTGATGAATTTCGCATTTTTGGGGATCTGGTGCATTCCCCTCCCCCATCCCAGACCGTTTTTGCCGGTGATCACCTGGAAGCTTTTGCCGACCTGCTTCCACTCGCCATTCTTTATTTCATATCGCTGTAGTGTCGCATCAGGAGTGTGCCAATCTTTGGCTGTGACAACGATCAGCTGTTTCGTATCCTGAGGCAAGAGAGGCTTCGGGGCGGCTGTCAAAAGTGTCAGAGCGAGCAGTACTGCGGCAAATATTTTCATGGTATAATCCTCTTTATGGAATATGGAATCTTATCATTAGCAATCCCTCTGCTAACAATTATATTGGCTATTATAACAAAAGATGTGATCATCTCCCTCTTTGGAGGAATATTTGTCGGAGAACTTGTATTGACCGGGTATCATCCGGGCAGTGCTTTTTTTGCAACATTTGACGGGATCATTGCGCTCTTTTCGGAAGGGTGGATCACCAAGACGTTGATCTTTGTGCTTCTGGTCGGATCGATCATCAAAATACTTGAAGAGAGC
Organism: Sulfurovum sp.; assembly: GCA_024763175.1. Taxonomy (GTDB): domain Bacteria; phylum Campylobacterota; class Campylobacteria; order Campylobacterales; family Sulfurovaceae; genus SZUA-451. The sequence continues at coordinate 5,017 of JANTGA010000008.1, read as the reverse complement.
GGAGCGGTAGAACGGTTCGTGAACTACCTCAGCAAGAAGGCAACGCGTATCGATTCACCTCGCGGCGCGATGTTCCTGGCGTACTTCATCGGGGTGATTATCTTCATCGAATCCTCCATCACTTCGATGGTCGCCGGCACTGTCGCCAAACCGCTCTGTGACAAAAACGGTGTCTCCAGAGAGAAGCTCGCCTACATCTGCGACTCCACCTCGGCACCGGTCTGTTCACTCATCCCTCTCAATGGCTGGGGTGCCCTGCTGCTGGGCCTGATCCTCGCAGCGATCGAAGGCAATGTCATCGAAGGGGATGCTGTCTCGCTTCTGGTTGCTTCTATCCCTTTCAACTTTTATGCTATTTTTACCTTGATCATCGTGCTTGTTGTGATCTTCTTCGATGCAGATATCGGCCCGATGCGCTCAGCCAAAGCCATAGCATATCTCCAGGAGTCAGAAAGACACCCGGGACAATCCTCTCTCTGGCAAATGCTCCTGCCTCTCGTGGTCATGGTACTCTCAGCGCCTGCTATACTCTACATTACAGGCAAAGGCGATATCTTCAAGGGCAGCGGTTCAACTTCTGTCTATTATGCAGTGATCATCACGCTCATCTTTATGTACCTCTATTATATCCCTGCGAGGATCATGAAGCACAAAGCCTACTTCCACTCACTCTATCGGGGCATCGGAGATATGATTCCCGTCATGATCATCATGCTTCTGGCACTCTTCATCGGGAAAGTGATACAGGATCTGGGTACAGCAGGATATCTGGCGCATATCCTCCAGGGCAATATCCCCGTCGTGATCCTGCCGCTGCTGATCTTTCTTGTCTCTGCCATCACCGCTTTTTCGACGGGAACCAGCTGGGGAACCTTCTCCATCATGATGCCGATCGCTCTCTCTCTGGGAGCGATGATGCACCTCGATCTGCCGCTGGTGATCGCGGCTGTCATCTCCGGTGGTATCTTTGGAGACCACGCCTCCCCGATCTCTGATACGACGATCATCTCATCGATGGCAGCCGGATGTGATCATATCGAACATGTCCGCACACAGATACCTTACGCGATCATCGGTGGGGTTCTCGCAGCCGTGGCTTTCTTGATAGCAGGATGGCTCACTCTGTAATATTTTGCTCATTTTCCAACTCAGCCATACTCTCATCTTTCTCAGAATTGACCTGCTGCAGATAGGTATAGATCGCTTCGATCTCCTCGTGTGTGAGATAATATTTGGGCATCACAGGATGGTTTCTGGCAACAACCGCTTCAATCTCTGCAAGTGTTTTGTGGCCAATATCTACACCCCTGATCGTGATGGTTTGATTGTCGTCATCCCGATAGGAGACGATATCTTTGCCTTCTCCATGCTCTCCATGACAGGCGGCACAACTGACACCTCTGGGGTTTCGATAGAGCATTTCTCTATACTCAAAATCAGAAATAAAATCCTCTCCCGCTACCAAAAGAAGAGGAAGTAAAAAATATATTTTTTTCACAAAAACTCCGTACTTGCGACAACTCTCTCATCTGCCCTAAATTTATTTCGATATAATACCCAAAAATTTATGTAGGCTGATCTAAACCAAAAGCTTTATGATCTGCGAAAGTGAAAGAAATGCAACTGATCGATGGAAAATCTCTCGCAAATAAAATTCAGGAGGGTGTGGCCGAATCGGTCGAGGCACTCAAGCGGGAAAAAAATATCGTTCCCGGCCTGGCAGTGATCCTCATCGGTGATGACCCGGCAAGCCATGCCTATGTCAAGATGAAGGCCAAAGCCTGTGAAAAAGTAGGCTTCTACTCCATCACACACCATATGCCCGACACCATCAGTCAGGATGAGATCATCGCTACGATCAAGATGATGAATGACAATCCCCGCATCGATGGAATACTGGTACAGCTTCCACTCCCCAAACATATCGATACAGACAAGATCCTCGAAGTCATCGACCCCAAAAAAGATGTCGACGGTTTCCATCCCTACAATGTAGGCAGACTCGTGACGGGGCTCGACGGCTTTGTCGCCTGCACCCCGCTGGGTGTGATGAAGATGTTTGATGCGTATGATATCGATCTCGAAGGCAAAGATGTCTGTGTCGTAGGCGCCAGCAATATCGTCGGCAAACCGATGGCGAGTCTCCTGCTCAATGCCAATGCTACCGTCACCATCACCCATATCTACACCAAAGACCTCAAGACGCACACCCTCGCAGCTGATATCGTCGTTGTCGGTGTCGGTGTACCGGGACTGATCAAGGCCGATATGGTCAAAGAAGGGGCGATCGTCATCGATATCGGGATCAACCGCATCGAGGATGGCTCCCTGGTCGGGGATGTCGACTTCCCAGAAGTCAGCAAAAAATGCAGCCATATCACGCCTGTACCCGGCGGTGTCGGTCCGATGACGATCGCGATGCTGCTCGAAAATACCCTCAAATCTGCTAAAAAGAGAGACGCATGAAAAATTTTATCAATAAGCTCATTCACTTTTCCGGCACGTGGACGGGTACAGTGATTATCGTTCTGTTCCTCATATTTTTTGTTGCGCAATCTTTTGTGATCCCCAGCGGCTCTATGAAGCGTACGCTGCTTATCGGTGATTTTCTTTTTGCCAAAAAGTTCAGCTACGGTATCCCTACGCCTCACCTCCCCTGGCTTGAAGTGCCGGTTTTACCTGATATATTCGGCAACGGACACCTGATCGAAGGACCAAAACCGCAAAGAGAAGATATCGTCATCTTCCGCTATCCAAAAAACCATAAAGTCCATTATGTCAAGCGCTGCGTGGCCGTGGGCGGAGATGAGCTGATCTATCTCGACAAAACACTGTTGATACACTTCCATGAGGGAGACGACTACATCAAAGCCAACTATCCAGAAGCGAAAATTTTTAAGCTTCGAAATAAACTCTGGGTCTCCAATCCTTATATGGATAAATATCCGGGAATTCAGTATCTTCCCGAGGGTAAGGATAATATCTTCGAATCGCTGCTCAAATACTATCTCTATGATAAAGAGATCGATATGAGTCCAGTCTATATCCAGGATCTTCATGCTCCTGAGTATACCGTCAACAATCGCCCTGTCAATGCGCTCTACAAAAAAGTTGAACCCGACCACTACTATATGATAGGAGACAACCGTGACAACTCCAACGACAGCCGCTTCTGGGGCTCTGTACCCTATAACCTGATCGTTGGAAAGCCCTGGCTGATCTACTTCAGTCTGGAGCATCGAAGCTACAAGAAGATGCTCAAAGGAGACGACAAGTACGGATCAGGAAAAAACAATGAAGGTCTCCGAAGAGTCTGCGGCGCGATCGCTATCGACTCCAAGGAGTGCGAAGCACTCTGGAACAAAGAGCGCTACACTGTACGGTGGGGACGTATCGGACGCCGTATCGAATCGATTCAACTCGAAGAACCCATACAGTAGGGCAGGAACAAGCAAGTGAGTGAGGTAGAAATAATCAAATTGGTTTCGATGGTGATAGCACTGGCTGTTGCGATTATCGGACACGAAATTATGCACGGATGGGTCGCCTACAAGTATGGAGATTCCACCGCCAAAAGTCAGGGACGGCTCAGTATCAATCCGCTGGTACACATCGATCCTGTCGGAACGATCCTTGTCCCGGCTGTTCTCTATCTCAGCGGAACACCCTTTATCTTCGGATGGGCCAAACCTGTACCGATCAACATCTCCACTGTCATCAGAAACGGTGGCACCAATGCAGCTGTTGCCGTCTCACTAGCGGGCATCACCTACAACTTTATATTGGCAGCGATCTGTGCAGCGATCTTTCCTCTGGTATCGCACCCAGACTCTCTGCTGAGTGCCTTTATGGCTTATTTTTTCTATCAGAGTGTTGTCATCAATGTACTGCTGGGGATATTCAACCTCTGGCCGATACCGCCTCTGGATGGCGCCAATGCCGTCCGCTATCTCGCCGAAGGATGGAATCTCAAAGGCTTCACGGCTCTCTATGACAAAGTAGCCCCTTTTGGTATGCTTGTGCTGATAGCCGTCTTGTTTACGCCGCTCTCCGCCTATCTCTTCCAGCCTGTCGGCTGGATCGTTAAGTGGCTGCTGTAGCCCAATGATACAATAGCAATCACAAAAGGAATATCATGAAATTTTATATCGCAACAGATCACGCAGGTTACGCCGTCAAGGCATTTGTCAAAGAGTATATCCGCTCACTCGGCCACGAGATCATCGATCTGGGACCCGACTCGGCTGATAGAGTTGACTATCCCGACTATGCACACAAGTGTGCCAAAGCTGTCATCGCAGATGAAGGAAGCTTCGGTATCGTCATCTGCGGTACCGGTATCGGTATCTCTATCGCCGCCAATAAAGTCCAGGGGATCCGTGCAGCTCTCTGTCACGATGCCTACACCGCAGCGATGTCCAGAGCGCACAATGATGCCAATATCCTCGCATTTGGAGAGCGTGTCGTGGGCAAAGGAGTGATCGAGAGTATCATCGATGCCTTTTGCAATACCGAATTTGAAGGCGGACGCCATAGTGGACGCGTCGGCAAGATCGAAGAGGGTTTCAGTTTCGGATCTGACCTGGGCTAAAGGCAGCGTTTTTGCAAATTATTTTGGAACCGGAAGGCTTTGCCTCCGCTATTGTTCGGGACTAAAGTCTCCGATTCCGATATGCGTCGGCAAGATTGAAGAGGGTTGCAGCTTCGGATCTGATCTGGGATAAAGGCAAAGTTTTTGCAAATTATTTTGGAACCGGAAGGCTTTGCCTCCGCTATTGTTCGGGACTAAAGTCTCCGATTCCGATATCCACATACAAAGGAAGAAAATGAGCACCCTAACCCAAAAAGATAGAGAGATCATCCTCGGAAGTATCCGTGATATCCCCGATTTTCCAAAACCCGGAATTATCTTCAAAGATATCTCGACGCTGCTCAACAACCCAAAAGCATTCAGCACCCTGATGAATCACCTCGAGACGCGCTACAAGAGCTACGACTTGGACTACATCGCCGGAAT
>JANTGA010000007.1 GCA_024763175.1 Sulfurovum sp. | reverse complement strand
TTCTGCAATTTTCTGGTGTCTATAAAGTTTTTGGTGAAGGAGCCTTTTGAGTCTCTTCAGCTGCGTCGCCGTCTCTGTTGAAAAACCTACAGGCATCGCAGTAGTCGTATCTATCTGAGCACAGAGCGGATACTCTGAATGGTATTTCCCGGCCCCCTGCTTTGATGAAGCGATAAAGTCCTCAACCAATAGTTTGATCAGCGCCGCGACAAAACGATGGCGGTAGAGCTTTTCATTTCGGCCTATACCCTCCTCCAAGACCATTTTGTCCACACGCTGCACCAATTCATTTTCCATCAGTTCATCAAAAGAGATCAAACTATATTTGATACCATCATCAATATCATGGCTCGTATAGGCGATCTCATCGGCATGGTCAACAACCATTGCTTCAAGGGAGGGATGTTTATCTAGAGCAAAAGAGGAATCAAGCGTTTTCAGAAAGTTTTTCTCATAGGGGTAAGAGTGCTTGAGGACACCCTCCAGTGTTGCAAAAGTAAGATTTAATCCATCGAACGCTTTGTAGCGTTTCTCAAGCTTGGTCAAAACACGAAAAGATTGAAAATTGTGTTCAAACCCAAAAGGATGCCCATCCTCTCTCAATAAACGATCGAGTTCATCACCGCCAATATGTCCAAAGGGTGTATGTCCGATATCGTGTGAAAGCGCGATCACTTCTGAGAGCGTCTCATTGAGCTTGAGCATTCGCGAAAGTGTTCGTGCGATCTGACTTACCTCCAGAGAGTGTGTCAACCGTGTACGAAAATAATCCCCCTCATGGTTGAGAAATACCTGAGTCTTATACTCCAGCCTCCGAAAAGAGCTGCAATGCAGCACCCTGTCCCTGTCCCTCGCAAAAGGTTCTCTGAAATCTTCTTCAAATCCAAAAAATCGTTCTGTCGGTTTCATCCTCTTTCGTTCCTTCTTGCTATAATGGCCCTCTTGTTATTGTAGCCAAAACAAGTTATGATCAGAAATACTTTAAAATTCCGATGAAGCAGGAAGAGTGTTCCAAAATCACACTAAGGCTTATCAATACATTAATCTTCCATATAAGATTGATTAACAAAAGATAGTTTTTGCTATAATTCTTATTTATACAAAAGGATATACCTGTGGAAATCACACTCTTACACTATACGCCGCTGGATGTCTGCGCCCATGCTATTCGTACCTGCTGGCAGAGTTTTGACAAGGGTGACGAGGGCGGAGAGAAAGATAAAGCTCTGATCGACCGGGTAGGCAATAAGTTCAAACATGCATCGACAATGGAGCATTTGGTCTACACCTTCTATATCCAGGGAGTCAGTCGTGCCCTGCTTCAGGAGTTGGCGCGTCATCGACTGGCAAGTCCCAGCGTCAAAAGTACACGCTATACCCTCAAAGAACTCAAAGAGACCGAACCCTTTGCCGAAGACGACTATGAGGGTGCTGAACGCTTTATCGTGTTGACAAAAAATGCACTGGTAGACAGCGCATCCATCAAGGCACTCAACAACCTCCAGGCGATACTCAAAAGCGGCGTAAGCAATGATCTGGCCAAATTTTGCCTGCCTGAAAGCTACAAAACAGAACTCACCTGGACGATCAATGCCCGTTCACTGCAAAATTTTCTCACGCTGCGCAGCAACAAAGCAGCACTTTGGGAGATTCGCAAAATGGCCTATGCACTCTATGGCTCACTGCCTGAAGAACATCAATACCTCTTTGAAACATGTCTCTATAAAGAAAAGGCTAACAGCTAAGAGCACTGTTAATGATCGCTTTTCCTAAATAATAGATCCTCAAAGGGCTATAAAACCTGTATTTGAAGTAGACTATATTTCTAACGATGGGGTACAATTCTCTGGTAAAGACCCAATATTAGGGCTTTGGTTAATATCCAATTAATTATTTGTTAATTTTTTACCAAAAATCCTTGACATTGCCAAACACCCTATGTTATAATTGTACTATCTTAATAAAACAAGGGGATATTATGAAAAATATCGTATTATCAGCAGCAGCTGTATTCGCAATGAGTTCTTTCGCAGTAGCAGGAGGAGATATCGCTCCTATTCAAGAGCCAGTAGTAGAGGTTCCAGAAGTCGTAGCACCAGTAACTGATGCAGGTTTCTATCTTGGTCTTGGTTATGGCGTATTGAGTGGGGATGAGACATATACATATGGTGGTCCTTTAGGCGGAGAAGTAACTGTCGAGCAAGAGAGCAGAGACTTTGATCAGCTTCTTTTGATGGCTGGATACCAGTTCAACTCTTATGTAACTGTTGAAGGTCGTTACTGGTTGGGTATGAATGACCTGACTGACAACTTCTGGTACGAAGGTGAACTCGTAATGACTAAAAATGAGCTTGACGCTTGGGGTATCTATGTGAAGCCACAGTATCCAGTAACTCCAGAGTTTACTGTCTATGCATTGCTTGGATATGCTACAACTACATTGGATCAAACTGCTCAGGTTAATAGTGCAATCGGAAACCCAAAATTCAGCACTTCAACTGACCTTGACGGATTCTCTTGGGGTCTTGGAGCTTCTTATACATTCAACGAGAGCGTATCTATCTTTGTTGACTATGTAAGTCTCTATGACGATACGTATGATGAGTATGACTATGATGCACTTGCTTCAAGTGACTTCACTATCGATACTATCAACGTTGGTGTTTCTTACAGATTCTAAGAAACCCTTCTCTACTGAGCCTTCGGGCTTGGTAAACAAGTAATACTTCTCCAAAAATTTCATTTTCTTCTTTATACTTCAACTTTTTTCACTATAATAACTTTTAATTGCCTAGTACTATTAGATTCAAAGGGCTTATTTTAACTATAAATTGGAGAGATCTTTGAAAATATTTTTGACTATGATGCCACTGTTGCTGTTTGTTTCGTTTCTCAAAGCGGAAGTCATATCAGCAGAGGCGATCAGTACTTCCCTCAAAAGCAGTATCGATACCAAACTAACCGGACGCAACAAAGCGATCATTCGGAGATTGTACGAAAAAAACAGCTATCAGCCACTATGGGTCGGCAGTACAAATGCACACAGACAATCTCAACTGATCACAGCTCTCAACTCCCCCCTTTACAATTATAAAAACAAACCAATGGGTAGAAAAAAGATCAAACATCTCTTTTTTCTACTCGATAACAACGAAATCTCTTCAGAAAAAAAGGCAGAGGTCTACGCCCGTCTGGATATGATGCTCAGCAACAGTTATGTCAGTCTGGTACGTTTCATCGTCCAGAGTGATGTCGATTGGGATCTGGTCAAGAGAAAGATGAGAGCCCTCAAGGCCAGCGATGATATACAGGCCAAATGGGAGATCACGCCCAAAAGCTTCCCCTCCGAAGAGAAGCTCTACAGCGCCGTAGCAAGTGGCGAGATAAAACCTTATCTCAATTCACTGATTCCGCTGGAGCATCGCTATAGAAAACTGGTAAACATGCTCAGGGACTACCGCAGGATGTCAAAATTTCCCAAAATAGCCTATACCAACAAGGTGCTCAAACAGGGAGATAGTGACTCACGTATCCTTGAAATAAAAAAGCGGCTGAAGATTTCGGGTGACCTGCCTCAAAGCGCAGCACTCAACAAAAGCTTTGATGCGCAACTCAAGCGAGCGGTATTGACCTATCAAAAACGCTACAACCTCAAAGTCAATGGCAAAGTAGATAAAGTCATGACGTACTATCTCAATCTCCCCGTCAAAAAAAATATCCAGCAGATCATCGCCAATCTCGATATCTGCAAACTCTATCCCAAACAGTTCGAAAATGAGTATGTAGAAGTCAATATACCCGACTTCAACCTCCGGTATTACCGAAACGGTCAACGGCTCTTTAAGACGGGTATCGTTGTAGGTCGGATCGACCGGCCGACTCCAATCTTCAGTGATGAGATCACCTATATGGTGCTCAACCCTACCTGGACCATCCCGGACAATCTCATCAAACGTGACCTTATTCACGTGTTGAGGGACAATCCATACTACCTGCAGGAAAACAACATCCGAGTCTTTTCGGCCGACAAAGAGGTGCAGGTCAGCAGCAGTGACCTCGATGCCTATGAACATAGCGACAAGCATGTCCCCTATCGTTTTGTACAGTATCCCGGAGATAGTAATGCCTTGGGGCGTGTTAAGTTTATGTTCCCCAACAAGTATGCCGTCTATCTGCACGACACAGACAACAAATCCCTCCTTGAGAGGCGCTACAAGATCTACAGTTCCGGCTGTATGCGGGTCGACAGACCATTTGACTTGATGAATATACTGCTCACCCATACCAGAGGAAACTATTCACAGGCCCGTATACAGAGTATACTGGACACGATGAAGCCAACGACCATCAAATTGACCAAAGCCATACCTGTCCATATCCTCTATTTTACTGTATACAAAGAGGATGGACTTGCCTATTTCAAAAATGATATCTATCTCTACAACCAGATGGTCTGGGAATCAAGTGCCGGACACAAAAAATCTACATTTAAAATCCCACCCAAACGCTTCATCGATGTCAAAAAGAATGGGCAAACAAAAAAAGAACGGTTGAGAAATGAGGCAGTGAAACAGCCTGTAAAGCGCCCTGCTCCGACGCCACCACCACAAGATGGTGACTTGTTTTAAAAAGTAATCAAAACAAAAGGAATCAATATGGATAAGAATTACCAATTGGCCATTATCGGTGCCGGACCGGCAGGCATTGCAACAGCTGTCGAGAGCTATATGCTGGGCATACGTGATATCATCGTCCTCGAAAAAGATGAAAACCATAATGCCACCATACGAAAATTTTACAAAGATAGAAAACGTGTGGACAAGGACTGGAAAGGCCAAAAAGTGGAACTCGATGGTAATATCTACTTTATGGATGGCACCAAAGAGAGTACGCTGGACTTTTTTGATGAAATACTGGAATTTCACTCCGTTGATCTCAGAACCCATACTGAAGTACAAAAAATCGTCAAAAATGAGGAAGGGTTCAGTGTCATGGTTGCCGGAGGCGCTATCCAGGCAAAATATGTCGTCGTCACAATCGGTCGTATGGGCAAGCCAAATAAACCAGATTATAAAATCCCTCCATCTATCAGAAAAAAAGTCAATTTCACACTCGAGAGCTGTAGTCTTGATAAGAAAGTATTGATCGTAGGCGGTGGGGACTCAGCCATCGAATATGCTGTTGAGCTGGCAGGACACAACGATGTAGCGATCTGTTATCGTCGAGAAACCTTCCGCCGCGCCAACCCTACCAACCAGTCAGATATCGCCAGAGTGATAGAGGATGGCAGTGTGAAACCGATCCTGGGTATAGATATAGAGTGCTTGGAAGAAGATGAGGGGAAAGTTCGTGTACTCTTCAAGGATAGAGAAGCAGAAAGTTATGACCGTGTCATCTATGCTATCGGCGGTACGACCCCCAGCAGTTTTCTCTCAGGGTCAGGGATAGAGGAGAGAGACGGTAAACCGGTACACGATGAATATTACCAGACCGGTATCAAAGGACTCTATGTAGCTGGAGATATCACACAAGAATCCGGAGGATCCATCGCACTCGGACTCAATCATGGCTATGCCATCGCCCGACATATCCTCGAAAATGACCATACCTTACGCAGGGATGATGCAGTCGTCAAGGTATTGTAGGAACTTACTTACGTAATCTAATCCGCTGCGTATGGGCAATCGCAATCGCCATCGCATCGGTAATATCAAGAGGCTTGATCTCTCTCTTGATCTTCAACAGTCGCTTGACCATAAAGGCCACCTGTTCCTTCGCTGCTTTTCCGTTCCCGGTCAATGCTTTTTTGACCTGCAACGGGGTATATTCGTAGAAATATCCAATCTCCTGCAGAATCTTGAGAGAGAGTGCTCCCCTGAATTGTGCAAGTTTCAAGACACTTTTTGGATTATAAGCATAAAAGATATCTTCTATCGCCACTTCATCGATAGAATGAGCGCCTAATATCAAGTCCAAGCCCTCTACCAGCTCAACAATCTGCTCTTGAAGTGAATTTGTTTTGATTTTAAGCAGGCCTGCTTCAACCAGTGAATAGTTTTTACCATCATACGAGAGGATACAATAGCCTAAATTACGGCTTCCGGGGTCAATTCCAAGTATTTTCATTCACACCTTTGTTCACATGGTGAATAAAAGTATTCAACCACGTCTGATACCCTTATTTTAGCTAAAATTGGCTAAAATCAATCAAGTTATTCACATTAAGAAATAAGATGATATTTATTCACATTAATAGAGGGTTGAGACCATGAATATTGGCCAAAAAGTATTGGGAAAGTTAAAAAATGAGATTTCACCTATGGAATTTGAACGCTATGTTAAAAATTTGCAATTTGATACACAGCGTTCACGCAGTAATATTGTCTATTTTGTGGCATCCAATATGCTTGTAGCCAAGTGGGTTAAAACCAAATATACTGAAAAAATTATACATCTTTTCGAACTGGAAAATGGTATCAAACCTGAAGTAGAGATCAGTATAGAAAAACAGAAAACAAAAGCCCATCCAACAGTCAATACGATAGAGCAAAAGAGCAATACAAAAAGTACCAAACTCAACCCCTCTTTCACGTTTGAAAGCTTCATCGTCGGTGACTCCAATCAATTTGCCTACACCACAGCAAAGAGTGCTGCGGAAAAGCCCGGAGAGCAATACAATCCACTCTTTCTCTATGGTGGCGTGGGGTTGGGAAAAACACACCTGCTTCAAGCGATCGGTAATTATCATCTCAATCTTGGAAAAACAGTGATTTACACAACACTAGAGCAATTTATGAATAGTTTTACTTCACATCTCCGTACTCAGACAATGGATCGCTTCAGGGATAAGTTTAGAGAGTGTGATCTCCTTCTCATCGACGATGTGCAGTTCCTCAGCAGGAAAGAACAGACACAAGAAGAGTTTTTTCACACCTTCAACGAATTGCACAATGCCAAAAAACAAATCGTCTTAACCTCCGATCGCCAACCCAATAAAATCGCCGGTCTTGTAGATAGACTCAAAAGTCGTTTTGAGTGGGGTCTGATGGCGGATATCCAACCTCCTGGATTGGAGACAAAGATCGCGATCATCCAAAAAAAGTGTGAACTTGATGGTATCAGACTTGACAAAGATATCATCAACTATATTGCAACCAATATGGGCGATAATATTCGTGAAATTGAAGGAACGCTCATAAAACTCAATGCCTTGGCATCCATGCTGAATCAAACTATCACGATGGAGTTCACACAAAATGCCATCAAAGACCAACTCAAAGAGAAAAAAGAGAGTATTACTATCGATAGTATCGTCAAAATAATCTCTAAGGAACTCAATATCAAACCTTCAGATATCAAATCAAAAAAGCGTACCAAAAATGTCGTCAATGCAAGAAGAATCGTCATCTATCTAGCCAGAAATCTAACACCCAACTCTATGCCCCAAATCGCACTCTTTTTTGGGATGAAAGACCATACGGCAATCAGTCATACAATGAAAAAAATCAATGAGATCATCGACAATGATGAAAACTTCAAAGTTCAGCTTGAAGAACTCTCCAATAAAGTCAATACCTACAACCAAATAATTTAGGACGCCTCAAATAAAAAAAAGATATAATCATATCCAGTGAATAAATGTGAATAACTAAAATGGAAAAGTGTTATGGTAAATGCCTGAAACTAAGCCTTCCAGCGCTTTTTCACCTATTCAGTCGATACTACTACTATCTACTATTTATATAAGAAATAAAGGATAATCGATGAAAATCAGAGCACCTAAGCAGATCATTGAATCGATACTGATCAATCTACAACCTTTTTTAGAAAAAAAAGATGCCAGTCAAATCACTTCACATGTTTTCTTTCGTACAGAAAACGAAAAGTGTATCATCAAAGCAACCGATTCAGAAATCGGTTTGCGAATAACAACTGAGCAGATACAAATAGACCACGAAGGTTCCTTTACCGCCAATGGTAAAAAATTGTTGGATATTGTCCGTATCTTAAGAGATGACGAAATAACATTAGAGCTATTAGATATGACACTCCTGATCAAACAGAAGCACTCCAAATTCAAACTTCCTACTTTTGATTCCAGTGCTTTCCCTCTTTTCCCGGAAAAAGCTGATAAACCTCAAATTTCACTTGATTCCCACAGCCTCATCCATAATCTCAAAAAGATTTCACCTGCAATCGACACTAATAATCCCAAATTTGAGCTCAATGGAGCATTGATCAATATCAAAACAGACGAAACCGATCTCGTAGGAACCGATACCAAGCGTCTTGCCATTGCAACTATCCTTGGAAGTTCATCAGAAGAGTTATCCATTATCGTTCCCAAAAAAGCAATTCTCGAGATACAAAAACTTTTTCTCGATAAAATCACGATTACGTATGATGAAACAAATCTTATCATTACGAACGATACCTACTCTTTCTACACGCGATTGATTAATGGAAAATTTCCAGATTATGAAAGGATCATACCCAGAAATATCAAACATAGTATCAACCTCCCAAAAAAAGAGATGATCAGTGCTATCAAAATGATCACCACTATATCACAAGAGATCAAAATGACTTTGTTGGAAGAAAAAATTCTATTTCATTCACTGACAGCAGATAATATAGAAGCCAAGACTGAATTGGATATTGTTACCGGTATGAATGAAAAATTTGAATTCGGCTACAATAGCAAACATTTGCTTGACTTTCTTTCTCAAATAGATGGTAATAGTTTCGAGCTTGCCATCAACGAACCCAACCTTCCTTTTGTTGTCAAAAATGACAATTTCGTAACCATCATCATGCCCATCATCAATTAAGTAGAAAAAATGTGTAAATTTATATTTGTAACCGGTGGAGTATTGAGCTCCTTAGGTAAAGGAATCACAGCAGCCAGTGTCGGAACACTCTTAAAACAGTCAGGTTTTAGAGTAGGAGTTCTCAAACTTGATCCATATATCAATGTCGACCCCGGTACGATGAGTCCTCTCGAACATGGGGAAGTTTTTGTTACCAAGGATGGTGCAGAGACTGATCTTGATTTGGGCCATTACGAACGATATCTTGATACTTCTTTAACACAAAAAAACAATTTTACTACAGGATTGATCTATAAAACCGTCATAGAAAATGAGAGGAAAGGAAAATATCTTGGCAAAACCATCCAAGTAGTACCCCATATAGTAGATGAGATCAAAGAACGAATCGTAGGAGCCGGTGAAGGAAGGGATATCCTGATCGTTGAACTGGGTGGTACGATAGGAGATATCGAAGGATTGCCTTTTCTTGAGTCGATCAGGCAAATGAAACATGAATTGGGTCGTGAAAACGTCTTCAATATCCATGTAACACTGCTCCCCTATATCAAGGCAGCCGGTGAACTCAAGACCAAACCGACACAACACTCTGTACAGGAACTGCGTCGGATCGGTATTGCACCCCATATGATCATACTTAGAGCAGAGCAGCCTGTACCTGCTGCCTTGAAACGAAAAATCGCATACAATTGCGATGTAGAGGAAGATAGTGTCATCGATGCTATCGATGCTGCCACAATCTATCGAGTACCCATCAACTTTATGATGCAGGATATTCTGACACCTATTTCCAAGCAACTCCATCTGGGCGAACTCAATCCCAATATGGATGAGTGGAATGAATTGGTTCTTAAGATTCTCAAACCATCGTCAGAAACAACGATTGCATTTGTAGGGAAGTATCTCGATCTAAAAGAGTCTTATAAATCTTTAACAGAAGCCTTGATCCACTCAGGAGCACATTTGGATACCCATGTCAAGATCAAATGGGTTGATAGTGAAAAGTTAGAAGAAGAAGGAGCTGATAAGTATTTGCTCGATTGTGATGGTATCCTGGTTCCCGGGGGATTTGGACCGAGAGGTATAGAAGGCAAGATCAAGGCGATACAGTTTGCCAGAGAAAAGAAAATCCCATTTTTGGGTATTTGTCTTGGAATGCAGCTCTCACTAATCGAATTTGCCAGAAATGTACTGAAGTATGAAGATGCAAACTCTGTGGAATTTGATGAAAATACGAACTATCCCATGGTTTACCTCATTGATGAATTTATCGATGCCAATGGAACACAGCAGGTCAGAACAATGACATCTCCGATGGGCGGTACTCTCAGACTGGGTGAATATGAGTGTAAAACCAAAGAGGGTTCCAAACTGCGTGATGCGTACGATGCCAGTGTGATTTTCGAACGACACCGCCATCGCTATGAAGCCAACCCCAAATATCGAGAAGCGTTGGAAGCCGCAGGAATGGCAATTACCGGGGAGTCTCATGGTTTGATCGAAGCAGTAGAAGTCACAGACCACCCCTGGTTTTTAGGTGTACAATTCCATCCGGAATTTACCTCCAGACTCCAAAATCCAAATCCTACTATTATGGCTTTTGTTAAAGCGGCGATAGAAAAAAACGAGTCATAGTAGACATTTTATCATTGTCATCCGATCTCGAATCGCCTCTTATAGTGAGGTTCTGACGTAACATTTGGATGATTGACAAAGAGAAGCTTTCATAAGTAGTCAGCAAATCTTTCATAGGCACGCAGATGCATAAATACCCGAAAATCACACGCTCTTCTCTCCATCAAACCCTGCACGAACGTTTCAATGATGAGGGTTTCCTGACACTCAGAGACCTGCCCCACCCTTCTCTGCTCAAAGATATGGAAAAAGCAACCCAGCGTATTGCCCTGGCGATTGAGACAGGTGAAAGGATTGTCCTGATCGGAGACTATGATGTCGATGGTGTGGTCTCTACGACAGTGATGAAACTCTTTTTTGAAGAGATCGGTTTTGAATTGGATTGGATCATTCCAAACCGTTTCAGGGATGGTTATGGATTGAGCCCTACTCTGATACCAAAGATTCAAGGGTATGATCTCGTGATAACGGTAGACAATGGTATCTCTGCCGTAGAAGCAGCCAGGATGTGTAAAAAACTGGGTATCGACCTGATCATCACTGACCATCATCTCCTCCCTCCTGAGATACCCGAAGCCTATGCCATCGTCGATCAAAAACAGGAAGATTGTACTTTTCCCTACAGTGATATCTGCGGGGCACAGATCGCCTGGTATCTGATCGCTTCTCTCAAAAACCGTTTAAATGTACAAATCGATACCAAAAACTATCTGGAACTTGTTGCGATCGCGATTATCGCCGATATGATGCCTCTGAAGCATATTAACCGGGCCATGGTACTCTCAGGTATTCAACTCCTCAATCAAAGCAATAGACCCTCAATCCGTGCGTTTAAAGAGCATTTGGACAAGGAGCAGTTCGCTGGAGATGATATCGGCTTCCAATTGGCTCCGATCCTCAACAGTGCAGGACGCATGGCGGATGCCTCTGCGGCGGTTGATTTTTTATCCAGTAGAAACATTTATGAAGCCAGGACAAAACTTGAAAAACTTGTTGCATTCAATAGCGAAAGGAAAGAGATCGAATATCAAATCACCCAAAAAGCAATGGAACAGGCTTGCCAAGAAGATGATGTATTGGTAGTGCATGGCGATGCCTGGCACGAAGGGGTGATCGGGATTGTTGCGGCAAGAGTATCACGTCATTTTGAAAAACCTGCCATTGTTCTTTCCCGGTGTAAAAATGGAGATTTTAAGGGGAGCGGAAGAAGTTTTGGTGCTTGTGACCTTTTTGAGATCACCAGCAGTTGCCGCTCTTTTCTCCATAAGTTTGGTGGGCACCAGGCTGCGATCGGCTTGAGTCTCCCTGAAGAGAATATCGCACACTTCAGAGAGAAACTGCAAGAGTCATATCGACTGAAGGCTTATCGATCAGATAGCGATGATCCTGATATTCTCGGAGAGCTTGATTTTACGGAAATCTCCTTTGATTTGACAAAGCTGATCAGACAATATGAGCCTTACGGACAGGGAAACCCAAAACCGAAATTTATAACATCCGGAGTCAAAATTATCCAGTCAGATACAATGGGCAAAGGGGGAGAACACCTGCGTTTTGCCTTTGAACAAAAGGGTGTGATTTTCACGGGTGTCAAATTTAAAAGCAATGATCAATTTGATGCAGGTGAACAGGTGAATATCTCCTATACTGTACAAGAAAATCACTTCAGAGGAAAGATATCTCTACAACTTCTTATTGATAAGATCACATAACTGACGGTAAAAATAGACAAATTTATTGATTAAATCGTTATAATTGCTCTAAATTATACTTTTATAAGTCTAATTTGTATAAAATATAATGTATTCTTATAATTAGGAGAAAAATACTCCTATTTAAAAGATAAGTATTTTTTATAAAAGGAGGTGTACCGATGCAGGTTGAAGTATCGAGAAGAAGATTTCTTCAGGGTAGTGTTGCTTTGAGTGTGATTGGTGGGACAAGTCTCAGTGTAACAAACCTTTTGGGTGGCCATGAGAGTCAAGATGAAAAGGGTGAAACAGCAGTTACGACGAAGACGGGAACAGGTGAAGCGACAGAGGTTGCGACGCTCTGTGAAATGTGTGTCAACAAATGTGCTGCCATAGCGAGAGTAGAAAACGGGGTCGTGACCAAGCTCAATCCCAATCCACTCTTCCCAAAATCAAAGAATATGCTCTGTCCGAGAGGAAATGCAGGGATTCAAGCTCTTTATGATCCGGACAGACTCAAGTATCCTATGATTCGTGTGGGCGAAAAGGGTGAAGGGAAGTTCAAAAGAGTATCCTGGGAAGAAGCCTATGATGCGATTTTGAATGGTACGGATAAATTCCCGGGAATGGGTAAAATTCTGGAGGAGGAAAAAGACAATCGCTCCTCTTTTCTCTTCTGTGCCGGTGAGGGGATGGCGGAACATACTTTCAAGACATTCTATTCTGCCTTTGGTTCATCCAACTGGCTCAACCATGCATCACTCTGCCTACAGACAGTGATCTCCGGTTACGGCGTTACGATCGGCGGTTATGCAGCAGCAGATCTGGAAAATGCCGAGTATATCATCATGGCAGGAGCCAACAGAGCAGAAGCGATCGTTACCCCTGATACGATGGATGGATTCAAGCGAACCAAAGGCCGGGGTGCGAAGCTGATCTGTATCGATCCGAGATTTACCAATACAGCAGCCAAAGCAGACAAATGGCTGGCGATCAATCCGGGTACAGACTTGGCATTTGTCCTGGCATTGACCTATGTCGTTCTGACAGAAGAGCTTTATGACAAAGCCTATGTGGCTGAAAACTTCAATGGATTTGATGAATACAGCAAGAGTGTCATAGAGAACAAATATACTCCTGAGTGGGCTGAAAAGATCACGGGTATCAAAGCCAAAGATATCTATAAAATCGCCAGAGAGTTTATGGCACACGCTCCTAAAGCAGTCTATTATCCGGGAAGAAGAAGTACTTTTTCTAACAATGATTTCCAGCTGCGACGTGCTATGGCGATCTTCCAGGGGCTGAGCGGTGGTATCGATACCAAAGGAGGATTGGTCTTTGGTAAAAAACTGAAACTTGGAAAACATGAAGGGCTCGAACCCATCTATGCCAGAGCTGAATCAAGAGCGATCGAAAAAGAGAAACATCCTGAAAAAGGACATTCAGGTTACTCTGACTGTGCCGTCGTCAGCGGCGGCGGTTCATGGATCGCATGGAGAAACAGATTTTTGGAAGGACACATGCCCTACAAAGTCAGAGGAATGTTTATCTATAAGCACAATCCGATGATGAATATGCCAAACAGAGAAAAAACAGCGGAAATGATGAAGAAAATGGAACTGGTTGTCTCGATCGATACGATGCCCAGTGATACAGTGATGTATGCAGATGTCGTATTGCCCGAGTGTACCTATCTCGAACGAACTGATCCTGTCAAGACATTTGGCGGCGCTGAACCCTCTATTGCACAAAGAAATAAAGTACTCGATCCTATGTTTGAAACAAAGCCGGTTATAGAGATCATGAAAGGTTTGACTGAGAAGATCTCCAAGCCACTCTTTGAAATCACCAAAAAATATGATGATGATGTAAAAGAAGAGTTAGCTGATCTGGGTGAAGGTGAAGAGAAAAAAACACCCGAGCAGAAAGCAGTGGAAATCTATGCCGAGTTTGATTTGACTAAACCTTTTGAGCATTCACAAGAAGAGATCAACAGACATATGGTTGAGAGTGTGTATGGCGAAGAGGCAGTGAAAACATTGCAAGAGCACGGTGTCTTCTACCCCAATATGGATAAGTTCTTTAAGCCGCTCTCAGTCAATGAACATCAATATTATCCGGAAAAAGAGAAAGCGTATCGTGTCAACGGCGGTAAGCCTAAAACGCCATCAGGGAAAATCGAGTGTAATCTCCCCAATATGGCAAAGAAAGGTATCGATCCGATGCCAATCTGGAAAGAGGAATATAATTTCTCTGTACCTGATGGAAAATTCAGGATGTTGACAGGTCGTCACGCGCAATTTACCCAGAGTGGTACTGCTAACAATGCGATGTTGAGAGACTTGATCTTCGAAAACTATGCCTGGATCAACAGACGGGTAGCAGAGGAGAAAGGTATCAAGTTTGGTGATGAACTTGAAATCTCCAGTCGTACAGGAAAAACAGTGATCAAAGCCTACCCTACTGAAAAAGTCGGGCCGAAAACGATCTTTTTTGTCCATGGATTTGGCGAAGAGAGTGAAGCATTGACCTGGGCGTACAAGAATGGCGGTAATGACAATGCAGTCATTGAAGATGTTACGGAACCGGTCTATGGTGCAGCATCGATGCATGAAACCAATGTAGAAATAAGGAAGGTGTAATTATGGCTAACTATGGAATGGCACTTGATTACAAAAATTGTATCAATTGCAAAGCATGTGAAGTTGCTTGTAAAGAGGAAAATGGTGTACTGCTGGGTGCAGACAAACACAGGATCTGGGTAGGTGCCAATGATGTCAAAGGGGAGTGGCCGCTTCTGGATATCGCTTCGGCAGCATTTCTTCCCAGTCAGTGTCAGCACTGTGAAGAGGCTCCCTGTCAGGAAGTTTGTCCAACCAATGCGACTTATTATAATGAGCATGGTGTTGTACTTGTCGATGCGGAGAAATGTATTCTCTGTAGTTATTGCATGAATGCCTGTCCTTATGATGCGCGCTATGTCGATGACAGGACGATGACAGTCGATAAGTGTACTTTTTGTACGGATACAAGATTGGCACGGGGCGAGACGACGACTGCATGTCAAAATACCTGCCCGACCAAAGTGCGAACCTTTGGTGACCTGGATGACTATGACAGTGAAATCAGTGAACTGCTCAGAACGAGAGAACACTTTTCGCTCAAAGAAAACCTGGGCACTAAACCAAAACTATTCTATCTAACATAAGGAGTGAATGATGGCACAAACAGTAGAACAAGTAGAAGAAACAGGCGTTGTGGCCAAAGTGAGAGAGTTTATCTCTACAATTCCTTATAACAAGATAGGCATTAAAGATCTGATCAATTATGAGAAAACGCCACTTAATAACCTTCTTGCCGTATTGATCGTAGCTTTTTTGGCGATGTTCGTGATCGGTGTTGCAAGCTATCTGACACATGGTCACCATGCCTACAATATTACCAGAGAACATCCATGGGGTCTTTTGATCGCCGTTTATATTTTCTTTGTTGTGAGTTCCACGGGACTCTGTATTGTCGGTTCATTAGGCGATGTTTTTGGCTTCAAAGATTATGAGCTGATCTCCAAGCGGGCGATTTTTGGTTCGATCGTCACAATACTGGCAGGATTTGCTGTGATCGCTTTTGAGATCGGTCACCCTGTAACGATGTTGATTTACAATGTCTTGACGCCAGGATTGACTTCGGCGATCTGGTGGATGGGTACCCTCTATGGACTTTACCTGACCTTTATGATCATCGAATTCATTTTCCTGCTCAAGCATGATATGAAAAAAGCGAAGATTTTTGGTTTGACAGGTTTGCTGGTGGGACTTGCGGCACACTCCAATCTCGGCTCAGTTTTTGGATTTCTGAATGCCAGACCCATTTCAAATGGTGTCTATTATCCAACATACTTCATTTTAACTGCCTTTATCACAGGTATTTTTATTGCCTATATTATGATGGGTTTCAGGTACAAAATGAACTGGCCTGAACCTGTCAAGGTCATGCTGACCAATCTCGCAAAGATTCAGGGATTGCTTATCTCTATCCTGATCTTCTTTGTCAGCTGGAAGATGTTGACAGATGTATATGGCGGTATGCCGAACCGTTCAGAAGTTGCAGTGCATATTTTCCACTCCTGGACATTCTGGGCAGAAGTGATCCTGGCGATGTTGATCCCTCTGTTTATTATTCTCAAAGATATGGGTAGAAATATCAACGGTATGTTTTGGGCTTCATTGAGCGGTATGGTCGGTATCTTTTTTATGCGATACAACCTCGTCCACGATACACAGCTCAAACCGCTTCAAATGATGAAGATCAGAGAGTATCAACTCTCTCCCGAGTGGATTCATTATTTCCCCTCCTCTACAGAGATTATGATCTCTCTAGGCGGCTTGGGAGTTTGTCTGCTTCTTTATTATATAGGAAGTAAATTCTTCAACCTGGATGCTGACGAGCAGCATTGACCTTCAGCAGAGTAGATAAAAACCTCTCTGCATAGTTCTCAAAACGTTCTACCTCTCCTGAGGTGGAATAGAGATAGAGTGTAAAGAATCAAATCAAAAAATTACTAAAAAATCGTAGGCTGTATCGCCTCATTATCGACTCCACCCTCTTCATTGACTTTTTGCAACGTGTCCCAGAGCGTAGAGGCGATCGCTTGATAGCGTTTTGATGTTTCACAGCTGGGCGCGATGACTGTGATGGGCAGACCACTGTCTCCTCCCTCCCGGATAGCCGGTTCGATAGGGATATCCCCCAGAACGACTGTATCATAAGCATCTGCCAGAGGCTGCGTCGTGCCCTTGCCGAAGATATCATACTCCTTGCCTGTCTCCGGGCAGATGAAACCGCTCATATTTTCGACGAGGCCGGCGATAGGGATATGAAGCTGGGTAAACATATCCATACTGCGTATCGTATCATCCAGAGCGACTTTCTGAGGAGTCGTGACACAAACCCCTGCTGTGACCGGCAAACTCTGTGCCAGGGCCAGTTGCGCATCTCCTGTGCCTGGAGGCATATCGAAGAGCAAGACATCAAGGCTGCCCCATTCGATATCTTCGAGCATCTGCTCGATCGCCTGAGTGACCATTGCCCCTTTCCAGATGAGAGAGGCACCTCTCTCTATCAGTGATCCTATGGACATGACTTTGAGATGGTGTGCCAGGATCGGTTTGATGGTTTTTCCCAAAAATACAGGCTGTTGGCCCTCTATCCCCATCATTCTGGGGATGTTTGGCCCATAAATATCTGCATCGAGCAGCCCTACTCTCTTGCCCTGTTGAGCGAGAGCTATCGCAATATTGACAGTCGTAGTCGATTTGCCTACACCACCCTTACCGCTGCTGACCATCACAAAGTTTTGGATCTTTGGTAGTAGATTTTTACCGTGAGAACTGGTCTCTCTGGGTATTCTGGGTTTGTCGATAGTGAGATCGATTTTAGATGCTCCCAGTACGGAGAGTCTTTTGGTGATCTCTTCTCGAAGCTGGCTCTCTATCTCTGCTGCGGTAGAGGGAATGTCCAGGTGAACCAACAGGGCACCATCCTCAACTGCAATCTCCTTGACAAAGCCAAATGTTACGATATCTTTCGTAAAGCCTGGGTAGATTACCTTTGCCAGAATATTTTCAATACTGCTTTTATCTATCATATTTAGAAACCTTTGAATTGTTTTATTATTTTAGTATGATTATGCCATAGATAAGCAAGAATCTTTAGTGTAAAAAAGTTTTTTATTATCATTGCCTTGTTTCTTCCAATAGTTGTCTCCAGGCTGGAGCTTGAGAACGACAATGCCATACAAGAGTGTTTTGGATCTTTTCAGACTCGAACAAGTTCGAGTGTCCCAAGCTCAGTACTTTTCCTTATTTCCAAGTTTCAGAGAGTGTGGTTTTTGTATAATTTTGGCAAATATGGATGATTCCACTCTTTTCCCAAGCTTCAGCTTGGGAATGTATGTAGTGTCAAGAAGAGGAGAGCTTAGATAGGCAGGACTCTGATATTTTGATCGAGCTTCTCTTTGAGGATATTTTCGATGGCGAAGAGAGTACCGGTGGCAGAGCTGGCACAGCCGCTGCAGGCACCGAGGTATCGGATATAGATATCGATGTTGACACCGTTCTCTTTGATGTCGAGGATCTCCATGTCACCACCATCCATGACCAGCATTTGTCGGATATTGTCATCGACGACTTTATCGACCGCTTTGATCTTCTGTACCAGTGTCATCTCAGCGAATGAAGCATCAGCACCACTTGCTGAAGCATCTGCAGCTTTGGATATCTTCTCTTTTTCATACTCTTCGAGCAGATCGACGAGATAGATATCTTTCTCTTCATGGCCGCCGGGTCGGATACAGGATTTGCAGAAAGCCCCTGCTTTGGTATAATCAGTGATCTGCTCTACCGTCGTCAATTCATTGAGCCGGATTACTTCTCTCAGTGTCGATAGGGAGACACGAGCACATTCACATACGATGAATTCTTGTTCGAAACTCTCTATATCGACGCCCTTGTATTGTGCTGCTGCTTTTTTGATAACATCATATGCCATAACTGAGCAGTGCATCTTTTGAGGCGGTACAGCCGGCGTATCGGGATTGTCCCGCATCGCATGCTCAACATCGATATTGGTGATCTTGACCGCTTCATCGACGGTTTTTCCCCGACAAAGCTCTGCCATGGTATCTGAACTGGCGATCGCTGTACCGCAGCCGAAGCTTTTGAACTTGGATTCCAAAATCCTGTCTGTTTTGGGATCTACGGCCCAGTAGAGCCTTACAGCATCACCGCAGCTCTCTGCACCGAAGTCGGCGACGATCAGCTTGGCACCCATCGTTTTGGCCTGATCTTCTGTAATCTCTCCCATATTTTTGGGGTTATTCATCAAATCTGTGACTTTTTGGCTGTACTCATCCCAGATGGTACCGCCTATCAAACTATCCATTCCCATATTTTATCCTTTTATCTTTGTTTTAATTATCATCTATTTCTGTAGATTTGGTGCTGCCAAATACTCTGTCTCTAGTGAGCTTCCAAACCGCTCTCGTGACCCTCAGGAGCATAGGCATACGAGCTGGAGATACCTCTCAGTCGATCAACGGCCTCTTTGACGACAGCGAGGGTAAACTCGATCTCTTCCTCAGTCGTGTAGCGGCTTAGTGAAAAACGGATCGCTGTATGTGCGAGGTCGGCTTCTGCACCGATCGCTTCCATCACAGGATTGGACTCCAAGTCTTCGCTGGCACAGGCAGATCCTGTGCTGGCAGCGATACCGGATCGGTTGAGATCCCAGAGCATGGATTCGCCTTCGATCCCTCTAAAAGAGATAAGGATGGTATTGGGTGTTCGTTTCTCTCGTGGTGTCACGACAAAGGTGTCAGGAATCTTGAGCAGTTCTTCTTCGAAGTGATCTCTCAACTCTCTGATGTCGCTCATTTCAAAATCAAGCGCATCGATCGCCTGTTCCATTGCCTTTCCCATCCCTACGATACCTGCGACATTGAGGGTGCCTGATCGGTAACCACCCATCTGTGAACCGCCATGAAGCAGAGGTGTGAGCTCTTTACCCTTTTTCATATAGAGTGCTCCGACGCCTTTGGGACCGTGAAACTTATGTGCTGACATCGTGAGGTAATCGACGTTGAAACTCTGGACATCAACCGGTGTTTTTCCGATAGCCTGTACGGCATCAGTATGGAAAAGTACATCCTTTTCAGCACAGATATCGCCTATCTCCTGTACGGGAAAGATAGCTCCTGTTTCATTGTTGGCCCACATGATAGAGACAAGGGCAGTTTTGTCCGTGATATAGTCCCGTACCATATCGGCTTCGATGATCCCCTCGTGGTTGATCGGTAGATAGGTTACGTTGCATCCCAGATTTTCCAAATACTTTGCAGTGGCGATGATGGAGGGGTGTTCTACTTCACTGATAATGATATGGTTCTTTTTTCCTGTGATCACATATTCGTTATAGATGCTTTTGAACACCCAGTTGTTGCTCTCTGTCGCACAGGAGGTGATAACGACGCTATCTTCTTCAGGAGCGTGGATACCAGCATAGATCTTCTGCATGGCTTCTTTGAGTGGAGCGTGGGTTTCACTGGCAAAATAGTGTAGGGAGTTGGGATTGCCATATTTTTGTACAAAAAATGGCTCCATCTCATCGAAGACATAAGGGTCGACGATCGTTGTGGCATTGTTATCCAAATAGATTTTCATTTCTTTCCTTTTTAAATAAGACAATATTTGTCTCAATTAATATTCTGCATACTACATCAAGCTCTCTTAAAGTAACATAAAAAGAGGAAACAGTGAGAAGTGTTATCCTTCTGTTTGTTTGATTTGATAGATAATTTTCTAAATATGTTATAATCACTTATCTCAAAAGAAAGGATAGATGATGGCAGTAAAAATCAAAGAGCATGGCATTGGTATCGCGATCAAAAAGGGAAAATCGAAGCTTTTTGTCGAGTTGACGATGATAGGGAAATTGACACACGATGACTATCAAGTCTTTGTGCCGATGATAGACAAGGCACTCAAAGAGGCGAAGGGATTGGATACAAAACTCTTGATTGATATGAGAAATTTCAAAGGCTGGGAGATCAGGGCTTCCTGGGATGATCTCAAATTTGGAGTGAAACATCGTAATGATTTCAGAAAAATGGCAATCATCGGTGATAAAAAGTGGGAAGAGATTTCTATCGAAATGATGGATCATCTCTCCAAAGGGAAAATGAAGTTTTTCAAAGAGAGGGATAAAGCGTTGGAGTGGTTACTGGACTGACGGCTGGCGCAGTGTGCAAAGCGACTTGAACCTCTCCTGAGCAGATGTGATATCCAGGCTAAAAATTGGATGGTGCCGGTGTATTGATAATGTTGTAAAACTCATTGCGTGTGCGCTGGTCACTTTTGAAAAGTCCGCGCAGAGCTGAACTGACGGTCGTCGAGTTGATCTTCTGGACGCCCCGCATCTCCATACACATATGGCGTGCATGGATGACGACGGCTACACCCTTTGGGTTGATCGTTGCGGAGATAGCATCGGCGATCTGCTCTGTCATCTGCTCCTGGATCTGTAGTCGTCGTGCGAAGAGATTGACGATGCGTGGGATCTTGGAGAGGCCGACGACTTTGCCATCAGGGATATAGGCGACATGGGCACGTCCGATGATCGGAAGCATATGATGCTCGCACATGGAGTAAAACTCAATATCCCTGACGACGACCATCTCATCATTACTGCTGCTGAAGAGTGCCTGGTTAAGGATCTCTTTGGGATCTTGGTGGTATCCCTCTGTCAAAAATTTCAATGACTTGGCGACCCGTTTGGGCGTTTTGAGCAAGCCTTCCCTTTGCGGATCTTCACCGAGTAGCTCGAGTACTCTGCTGACTGCTGCTTCAAACTCTTCTTCTTTATTCATTGTCAACACCTGTTATGATAATTTATTTCCCAATTGTAGCAAAACTTTGATGATTTTCTCATCGACTTTGGAGATCGCCAGTGTGTCGATCATTTCGAGTGAAAAGTAGTGCTCCTGCTCCGGCATGGTTTCTGGATAGTGGTAGATATGACATTTGAGCTTGAAATGGGTGTATTGCTGTACCACTTCTGCGAGATACTCCGCCCCGCAAGGCCTCTCCTCTGGTGCATAAAATCCCCAGAGACCATGCAAAAATCTCTTCTCTCTCTGCCGCAAAGCGATCCGATCATCATAACTGTAGATGACGACCTCTTCTTCTCTGGTAGGGATGATACGCTTTTTTTTCAGTGGATAGAGCTCCGGCTCTTCCCTGCCTTCGCAGATCGCTTCAAGCGGACAGGAGCTGCAGAGTGGTTTTTTGGGGAGGCAGACGATACTGCCGATATCCATCATTGCCTGATTGTAGTCATAGGAGTTCTCTCGATCGAGCAGCTCTTCTGCATAGCTCCAGAGACTCTTTGGCGTGGGTTCTTCGAGTCGGTGCAGGCGGCAGAGGATGCGCTTGACATTGGCTTCCATCACCGGTACAGGCTGATGAAAGGCGAAGGCTGCCACAGCATGGGCAGTATTGACCCCGATACCCGGTAGCTTGATGAGCGCTTCCACAGTGGAGGGCAGGGTGCCCTGAGACTGCTGTGCCGAACGGTGCAGATTTTTGGCACGGGTATAGTAGCCCAGTCCCTCCCACATCTTGAGGACATCATCGAGCGGCGCACTGCCTAGAGATTCCAGAGTGGGAAAGCGCTCCAAAAAAGGATAATAGAAGCGCTCCAATACGGTTTTGACCTGGGTTTGCTGTAGCATCACTTCACTGAGGTAGATCTTGTAAGGGTCATTTGTCAATCGCCACGGCAGATCATGCCTGCCGTTTTTTGTGTACCAGTGAATTATGCTTTGATGTGTTTGGGCATACATGTCTGTTGCACAGGAAGCAGCGGCTAGTGCTTTGGCTTCCTGCCTGCAGGGCTTACCTGAAGCATCCATACTCTTGCTTGATATTGATTGCAAACATTTCCAATTCCTTTTGTCTTTGTATCATAAGATGAGCCGATAGTAGCTACTGGAACTTAAATCATCTTTAAGTGCAGGCTAAATCATATGAAATCCATCTTGTCTATCATAAAATGATCTGATT
The DNA here is from genome assembly GCA_024763175.1 of Sulfurovum sp. Taxonomy (GTDB): domain Bacteria; phylum Campylobacterota; class Campylobacteria; order Campylobacterales; family Sulfurovaceae; genus SZUA-451. Next base: position 17,310 of record JANTGA010000007.1, on the reverse strand, counting down.
TTTAAAATAATTTCATACTATACTGTAAATCCTTGACATTTGAACATATGTCCGATACAATACGAACATATGTCTATAGACAGGAACGCAAATGAATGGTTTTGGCAGAAAAAGAAAGAGTAGGAATATCGATGTGGATCACAGCAGTATCTGCTTCAAGCCCTGTGGCATCAGAAGAGAGGGACTCGAAAGAGTGGTACTCTATGAAGATGAGATGGAAGCGATACGATTGGCTGATTTCGAATCTTTGTATCAGCAGGAGTGTGCTGAGCGGATGGGGATATCCAGAACGACCTTTTCGAGGGTTGTCGAGTCTGCCAGAAAAAAGATAGCCGATGCACTACTCAATCAAAAAGCTATCAGAATCGAAAAAAGATAAAAAATGAACACTAGAAAAACAGACACAAAAAGGACAACAATGAAAATAGCAATACCGGTAAAAACAAACCAAGAAAACCCGGCAGTAGCGCCGCTCTTTGGGAAGGCGAAGTGGTTTGCCTTTGTAGAAAACGGCAAAACAACAATCGAGAAAAACCCTGCAAGCGGCGGACAGGCAGTCGTCGGCTGGCTTGATGAGCAGGGTGTGGATGCGATCCTCATGCAGCAGATGGGAGCAAGTCCCTATCAGGCTATCAGGAAACATACTGCTATCAAGCTCTATCATGTCGGTGATGAGCGTATCACAGTAGAGGATGCCCTGCAAAAACTCAATGATGGTACGTTCTCTCCTGTAGATGATACAAAAATGCAGGAGATTATCGCCCACCATGAGAGAAGCCATTCACATGGTGAAGGACATGGACACCACCAGCACTAAATATACGAGGAGCAAACAATGAGAGTGATTTTTCCAACAGATGAAAATATGGGGTACTTGAGTAAAAGAGGTGCACATTTTGGCAAGGCGAAGTTTTATACAATCGTGACGCTGGAAGAGGGCAAAATCGTGGATGTAGAAGGCATCCCCAACCCAGGACACAGCGGAGGTGCCTGTGGCAATGCTGTGACCAATATCCTGGAGCTGAGGCCGGATGCACTGGTGGTAGGCGGTATCGGTGCTTCACCGGCAGAGGGTTTTGCGCGGGCAGGCCTGGATGTCTATGTGGACCAGACGTCACCGACTGTTGAGGCGAGTGTTGCCAGTTTGCTAGCAGGGAAGCTTGATCTGCTTGGTGGCCATGGGACCTGTTCGACACATTGATATGGTATTTTCGCTGGACCAGATCGCGACTATCCGTTCCCCTTTCTGTGACTTGGTCAATATGCCGGTCCAGCCCAAAGGTGCAAAAGATCTCTTCGCAACCATAGAGTTTGATGCGCAGTATCAGGATGGATTGCAAGATCTCGAAGGGTTTTCACATGTCTATTTGATCTACTATTTTCATAAGGTGAAAGAGCCAAAAATGAGTGTGATTCCTTTCAATGATAGGACGCACGCCCCCCGTGGTGTCTTCTCAACAAGAACACCGATGCACCCCAACAGCTTGGGACTTTCGGTAGTAGAGTTGGTATCAGTAGAGGAGAATGTCGTCACCATCAAAGGAGTTGATATCCTGGACGGTACACCGCTGCTGGATATCAAGCCCTATATTGAAAATTTTGACAAAGTAGAGGGAGAAGTGAGGTCAGGCTGGATGAAGTCGTCGCGCGAAGAGGTTTGTCAAAAAAAGTCGGACAATCGTTTCGTGCAAGTATAGATCGGGAAGGGATCGGGCCATCCCTTTCGTTTGAGAGAGTTTATTTTTTTTCTATTGTTTTGTGTACGACGGTAGTCAATCCAAGAAGTTTCCATCCCTGAAATCCGCTTCTATAGTAAAAGAGTTTTTCTTTTGGATAGTTGTGCTTGAGTAAAGCATCTATGAAGTGCTTGCTCTGTTCGCACCAGACACCGTTGCAGAAGATAGCCAGATCTTTGGCATGTGAAAAATCCCGAGTTCCGTCTTTGTCTATTTTCATCCCCAATAGTTTAAAAATCCTCTCTATTTTTGCTTCAGAAGCATTTTGTACTGTGGTGAAGGGGATGTTGATAGCAGAAGGAATCGTTTCAAGCTCAAACCAGCTTTTCAGCCGGGCATCGACAACGATACCGGTTTTGTCCGGTAATTTTGTCTTTATGAAGTTTATGAGCTCGATCTCTTCTATATTTTGAATACCGGGAGCGACTTGGGTTGGCTGTATACAGAAAGGTGGACAGGGACGTGAGGTTTTTGTATAGTCATCTGTCAGACGATAGTCCGTATCCTGTATCCTCTCTATCCTGATCTTTTGTCCGGAATCTTTAGTAGTGATATAGGGGATATCTTTTGTGATTTTTACAGATACCTGCTCATTTTTCGCTAAAAGCAGCAAGGTAAAGAGAGGGAGTATAAGCAGTTTTTTCATTTCTTTCCTTTTTTCTTCGATGCGTGATGATAAGCAACTATCAAAAACATATCATCACGCTTTTTAGAGTTGTTATCATCGCCGATAGACACTTTGATTCCTAAGGAATTCTAAGCTTTTGGCCGATATGGATCATGTCCGCTTGTCTCAGGATATCAGGATTTGCCTTGAAGATTTTTTTGTATTCTCTTGCATCCCCATACGCTTTACGGGCGATTCCACCTAGTGTGTCGCCTTTTTTGACAACGATAAACCTCATCTCTTTGGTTCTTGTTTTGACCTCTTTTTTGATCGCTTTAGCATAACCTGACTCTTTAGTAGCTTTTTTCTTTTTCTTGTTGGTTGCAGTTGATAGTTTGGTTGAACTGCCAGCACTCTCTTTTTTGGCCGCTGCGACTACCTTTTTGCTACCATTGCTATCGACCGCCTTTGAGAGAGTCGATGCACTGCTTGTGTCAGATTTTGTATCGTCCAAATCAGCCAGGCTTGAGATCTCATTCGAGAGTCTGCTGAGTTCATCGTCCTGATCAGGTGCCTTATTTCCTATGGCCACTTTATTGTAAGTATTGGCTGCGGTTTTGCTGCTGGCTTTCTTTTTCTTGTCTCCCTGTGAAAGTGTGTATGCTTTGTCAGTCATTGGAGCCAGAGTGTCGACCTCTGTATCTGATAGAGAAGCTATCAAGTCATTGTCTTGACTTTGATCTTGTGTGCTTGCAGCGCTTTTCGACTCTGACCCGATCTTGCCTGCTTTGATATGGCTGTTAACTTTTGTAGCAGTAGAGACTTTGGCGCCGTGATCCTTGAGGGTATCATCTGTTATCTTTGCAGCTATCCTTGCGGCAGAGTTGTTGGTCTCTTTCTTTTTCTTGTCCATTTTTGTGATGACCATTTGAACAATCGCTGCAATCTCTGCCTGACTCATTTTTCCTTTTGGATGAGTAGAAGCAGCAGCATTTTTAACCTGTGTTGCAATAGTGTTGGCATTTGAGACCTGTTTTTCGTCTGGAGTTTCCTCATTTGTGACTACTTTTGGCTCTGTCTCTGCAACTCTGTTTGGTTTCTTTTCGCTACTGGAAATCACTTCAGAAGAAGCTGATCCTCTTCCCAAAAAGTAAGCTATTCCAGCAACTAGAAGCACTATAATGAACAGCAGGAGAGGAATCAGCTTGTTACTTCCGCCGTTCTCATTTCCACCTCTGCTTTGAGTGCCTTCTTCTTTCGGCTTGATATAATCTTTATATGCGCCCAAGTCGTACTTGTCCACATCATATCCATCTTCATTGTTTGGCATAAACTCTCCTTTGTGCTGAATTGAGCCTCACTGCACTCGTTGTGTGCGGCATGCTTACTTTTATTTCTCGGCTGCTTCGCTTTGCTGCGATCGGGCTATTGTTTCTAAGAAAAAACATAATATTTTTCCTTTTCTTAGGGCTTCAGGGTTGTTAAGCCCAAGATTTGCCAAAATTGAATCCCCCCCCGATAGTATTTTATTTTAGACTTGGGATATCCCATCCGGATAAGATTTTTCATAGCACGAACGCCCTGCTGACACCATGGTCCATTATCAAAAATAAGAAGATTCTGTGCCTTGGAAAAATCCCATTTACCTGATTCATGATTGGCGCCAAGCAGTCCCAATATCTTTCCGATGAAAGGATTTTCGCCTTTTGTTGATAAGATAGAGAAAGGAATATTGATAGCTCCGGGGATGGTACCGACCTGGTACCACTTGGGCATTCTTGCATCCACAAGAAGACCTGAACTGCGATTCATATCTTGCGCAATAAAATCAATAACATCAAGTTCGCTCACCGTTTTGATACCTTCAATGGGTTGAAAGGGCTGTACTGAAAACGGAGGAGCGGGTCGTGAGGTTTTGGTATATGCATTTTTGAGTTTATGGTTTAGATCCTGAATCCTCTCGATTCTAACTGACTTGCCGCCGATATCAACATCCACAAAAGGCAAACCTTTTTTGATATTTACCTCTACTGCGCTGAGAGAAGATATGAAAAATATCAAAGATAGTAGTGTGCGTGCCGCTAGAAAATTGTTTTTCATAAATAATCCTTTTTAAACTCCATAAAATAACATTATGTATTTTATGATAGACAAGTTAGTTATTTCCTTAATTATCACTGATTGCAACATTAAAATTATATAATGACAATGTTGCATTGTTGTTGCAACGCAGTGATAATGTAATCAATGAAGATAAATATTCAAAATGGTAAAATATGCAAGAGAGGATGCATAAGCGTTGTTGGCTGTGCTTTGATCAGACAAAAAGATGAGATGCAGCTTTCCAAGTCGTATGACACCGATAAACAAAAAAGCATAAAAAATAGGCAGGTATTTGTATGAAACATATCAAAAAACTCTATTGGCTTCTCTTTTTTTCATCCCTGTTTTTACAGGCTGAAGAGCAAGTTGATATACGGCAGGCATTGTCAGGTATTGTCAATCAGGCATTTATAGCACAAGAGAAGCAGAATCAGGTGATCGCACTGGCGGCAAGAAACAAGATGCTCACTCAGAAGATGGCAAAAGATGCAGTCAAAGTCTATTATGATGTCGAGAGAAAAAAGAGCTACAAGGATATGCTCCTGTCTGCAAAAACATTCAATCGTGTACTGAACGGATTGAAAAATGGTGATCCATCCCTTCATATCACTCAAGCAGCGGATGAGAAAGTATTGAAATATGTAGAGGAAGTGTACACCGTCTGGAGACCATTTGATGCGCAAGTCAAAAAGCTGCAAGTTGATGGGAAAATCGACAAAAATGCCTATCATTACATTCTGCTGAATAATGAAAAACTATTACGACTGAGTCATAAGCTTACCCAGACACTTAAAAGCGAGAGTAAACTGTCGACGAGGTTCAATGAAGTGGTGGAGCATAGTCTCAAAATTGCAGATAGACAGCGTATGCTTTCCCAAAAAATGTTCAAAGAAAAACTTTTATTGTTTTATCATGAAGATGAAGAAAGGAATCGTGCACGATTGAGAGGCAGTATTATTTTATTTGGAAATGGCCTGAAGGGTTTGATAGAGGGAGAAAACAGAAGAGGTTTGGTGAAGATTGCCAACAAGGAGATCCAGGTTCCATTGAGAAAAACCTGGAGAATATGGAAAAGGATAGAAGGGATTTATAAGAAACCGACTATCAGCAAAAAAGAGTTGCAAATCCTGGAAAAGTACGAACCGAAACTGTTGGAGTACTCTGAAGAGATCGTTCAAGATATCGAAAAATCATTAGACATATAAGGCAAGAGATGAAAAAAATAGCACTATTGATAAGTATGGTTTGTTTCGTTTTGACACTAAGTGCCAAAGAGTATGATGTTGTTACCGGACTGGTTATCGATGAAGGTATCGATGATATCAAGGAGCATTGTAATGTATGTCATCCGGGTAGGTTTATCGTTGTCAATGGCGGTGGGGAAAAGTTTTGGAAGTATAAAATCAAGGTGATGCAGAAGGGGTTTGGTCTATGGGAACTTGATAAGGAGACCAAAAAGCGTATTCTGCACTACTTGTCGACAAATTATGCGAAAAAAAGACATGTGGGAGTCGAAGAGTAGGCCCAAACGTGTCAGCGTTTAAGAGGAGCTCTTAATGACATTTTGGATAAAATCCGACTGATTACGGAGTATGCCAAAGCGTTTGCCTTCGAGAGAGGTCGGCGAATATGTTTGGATAGTCCGGGTTTATACTACTGAGAAGAGAGACTATGCCGGAAACTATCAAGCTCAAAAGAATGGTTGAGGAGATCGAACAAGAGTTTACACTTGATCCGCATGTACGGGATGCCTTTTTGCAAGTCAACCGTGAAGCTTTTGTACCGAGAGGTTTTCGCCATCTGGCTTATACCCTGGATGCACTTCCCATGGCTGCGAGTCAATGGATCAGCTCCCCGCTCACGGTCGCCAAAATGACACAACACCTTGAACTGAAGCGCGTTGACAGTGTATTGGAGGTAGGATGCGGCAGCGGCTATCAAGCAGCTATACTGAGTCAAATATGCAGGCGTATTTTTACGATTGAACGTATCGATACGCTGATCAAAGAGGCAAGAGTGCGCTTTTCTGAGCTGGAGATCAACAATATTTTTACCCGTTTTGATGATGGCCAAAGAGGATGGAAAGAGTACGCCCCCTATGAGCGTATACTTTTTTCTGCAACTGCCAGCAAGATCCCCCAGGTACTTTTTGGCCAGCTTGCAGAGGGAGGGATATTGATCGCTCCGATACAGGAAGGTCCGATGGAGATTATCACGCGATTTTATAAACACAATGGACGCATCAGCAGTGAAGTGATCGAGGCTTGCCACTTTGTTCCTGTACTGGATGGGACAGAGAAATAGCCGTCCCAGTTTGGGAAAGGAAATTGCGGCTTACCGGCACCGCATTCAAATGAGAGTAGAGAAATTTTACGAGGATAGATGATGTTGAAACAATTGAGCAAAGAGTATAGTATTTTTATAGCGATTATCACTTTTTTTGTTATTCGTTACTTTGAACATATGCTGGCGGAAAGTGTAGTAGGAAATTTACTCGGTTTTGCCATACTTTTTGGGGTGATCATCTATTCGGCGCTGAGTGTTGCACATCATGCGGAGATCCTGGCAGAAAAATTTGGAGAGCCATACGGAACGCTGATCCTGACTATATCGGCCGTTGTCGTGGAGATCGTGATCATTGTGATCATGATGATGCACGACCACAATCCGACACTGGCACGTGATACGATCTACTCGGCTGTGATGCTTGATATCAATGGGCTGCTTGGCCTCGCAGCGATTATCGGCGGCTTGAAACATGGTGAGCAGCCGTACAATGTGGATTCGAGCAATTCTTATCTCTCAATTCTATTGGTGGCGACAGGCATCGCGATGATAATCCCGCATTTTGTGCAGGAGTCGCACCATTCGATGTATATGAGTTTCAATGTTGTTCTTTTTATTCTTCTCTATATAACATTTACCAGAATACAGCTTGCTTCACATAAGTACTTTTTTGAATACGAGGGAGAAGGGGAGGGGAGAGATCATCAAACTGATGAGATCAATGCTTGGTACCATGCTTCCATTTTGATTTTATCAATTGTCTTGATCGGAATGCTTTCAGAGATACTGGCACTCTTTATGGGTCATACATTGGAGCATTTCGGTATGCCTATGGCGATCGGTGCAGTGAGTGTCGCCGTGATCTCTGCTGCTCCTGAATTGATCACGGCAATACGTGCAGCAGTAGACAATCGGATGCAAACGGTTGTCAATATTGCCTTGGGTGCCAGTCTGGCTACGATCCTTTTGACCATACCTGCCGTGATAGTCGTGACAAAAGTTATCGGAATGGAACTTGATCTGGAGTTGACGCCTATACAGAGCGTGATGCTTGGATTGACCTTTCTCGTCAGTATCGTCAATTTCAATGATGGTGAAACAAATGTGCTCGAGGGATTTCTCCATGTTATCCTGTTTGTAGTTTTTGCGTTTCTGGTATTTGTATGATATATAATTTGACAGGAGAGTAAGATGCTATTGAACAAATTACACAAAGGGGATCGGGCAGTGATTGCCAAGCTCCATGCTGAAAAAACACTGAGGGACCGTTTCGCATCATTTGGCATTATGCGCGGTGAAGAGATCGTAGTCAAAGCCTGTTCGCTTGCCAAGCAGACGATGGAGATTGAGATAGGTGCTACGGCTGTTGCACTGAGAGCAGAAGAGGCGGAGCAGATAGAAGTGAAAAAATTGCCTGAAAAATAAAGTTGTTGCTTATTTTTTGGGTATAATGGCCCGAAATATCCCTTTGAACAGGAAGTATATCAATGAAAGTGAAGACATTTATGGGTGCACTGCTGCTTTTGGTCAGTGTTGCCACTACACCGCTTTTGGCTGCTAATTTTCATACTATGGCTCCGACGATTATCGCCAGAGTTGTCAAAATACAGCCAAAAAACAGCTCGATACGTAGAATGTATCAAATCAGCAGCAATCGTCCTATCTGGGTGACAATGACTGGACTCTCGGAGTTGGGTAGAGCGTTTCTGGAGCAGGTGGATTCCGACCCAAAACTAAGCCACAAGAGCAAGCTCTATCGAGACTATCAGGCCATTGAAGCATTTGGTACCTCTTCTTCTCTCTTCGGAGGAAAAGAGTCTATCAAGCGGCAGGTCAAGCTAGAGTTCAAGATCTCCAAACTCTATAAAAATTATGCCAACTATAAGATTTACGGGATGATTAACTGGCCAATATTCAGAGGTCGCCTGCAGCAGATCATCGTAACAGACGATATCCATGCAGATTGGGAAATCTATCCAAAATATACTGTTTATACACTTTTACGGGCCATGATGCAGACCGGAGAGGTAAAAAAGCTGTTTGACCAGACGACCCCCAAAACACAGCTTTATATCAGCTTGGAAAAGTGGTACTACCACTATCTGAAGATTGCACGGAGCAGAGAGTGGCCGGTGATTCCGGCCTTCAGCACGATCAAGCCAGGCCAGAGCAACCGAGTGATACCGTTGGTTCGTAAACGTCTCTATCTGAGCGGTGATCTTCAGGGGTGTGAGCCAGGAAGTTCGTCTCTCTATGACCCGTGTCTCGTCAAGGCAGTCAAGCGTTTCCAACGGCGTCATGGGCAAAGAGCCGATGGCGTGATAGGGAAGAATACCCGTCTTGCTCTTCGCCAGAGTCTCAATCAGATTTTAACCAAGCTGGCACTTAACCTGGATCGCATAAAGATGATGAAGCGCCATGACAACGGCCTTCACATCATGATCAATATTCCTGCCTTCAGGCTCTATTTTTATAATGATGGAAAAGTATTTCAAACGATGAAGGTGATCACCGGAAAGAGAAACCATCCTACACCGGTCTTCAGTAAGTCTGTCAAAACAGTGGTGCTCAACCCCTACTGGAACGTCCCCAAAAGCATCATTCAAAAAGAGATGATTCCCAAATTACTGCGTAATCCCAATGCGATGAAAAAGCAAGGTATTGAGATACGCAATGGTTGGGGTCCGAATGCCGAGAAGATTTCTGCCCGCTCTGTCAACTGGAGTCAATATCGTCACAGCAAAACAGTGCCTTACCGTTTTGCACAGGTACCGGGCTATAAAAACGCACTGGGAAAAGTAAAGTTTCTTTTTCCCAATAAATTTTCTGTCTACATGCATGATACTCCGACCAAGAAGCTCTTCAGGCGTAATATTAGAGCCTATAGCCATGGCTGTATTCGATTGGAAAAACCCAGGGAACTGATGAAAACATTTGCCGAGCTCAATCCAAATCTTGACTACAAGAAAGCCCAGAAAATTCTCAAAGGTAAAAAACAGACCTATTACAACGTACAGCAAGTTCCAGTCGATGTCAGTTATTTGACTGCCTGGGTTGATAGCAATGGTATACTTCAGATACGTGGGGATATCTATGGATATGACAAAGAGCAGCTGAAGTATCGCAATCGGTACTAAGTCGCCATATCTCTGTTTCGTTTATCAGGGTAGTTGGTATTTTGGGCAGATGTGCCCACGCTGGGAAAAGCGAAACTTACTTCGCGTTTTTCTTATCTCGTGCCTGTCTCTTCCTGATGACTGGATCGAGAGATTTTTTACGGATACGGATAGAGATGGGTGTGATCTCTACGAGTTCATCATCTTCGATCCACTCCATGGCTGATTCGAGCGTGATCTCCCGTGGCGGTACGAGCTTGATGGCATCGTCAGCACCGGAAGTACGCATATTGGTCAGCTGCTTCCCCTTGAGTGGGTTGACATCGAGGTCTCCGGGTCTGGCAGATTCGCCGATGACCATTCCGCTATAGACCTTGTCCTGTGGCTTGATAAACATCGTTCCTCTCGCTTGGAGATTGAAGATCGAGAAGGCAACCGCTTCTCCGTTATCCATTGAGACCAGTGCGCCCGGTGTTCTTGATTCGACGATACCTGTGTAGGGCCTGTAGTCCAGATAAGAGTGGTTCATAATCCCCTCTCCTTTGGTATCGGTGAGAAATTCATTTCTAAAGCCGATCAATCCTCTGGCTGGAATTTCAAACTCGATTCTGACAGTACCGTCAGGCATGGGGACCAAAGAGGTCATTTCTGCTTTTCGTTTGCCCAGCTTCTCGATCGCAACCCCTTGAAATACTTCAGGCACATCGACGACGAGATGTTCAAAAGGCTCCATCTTGACACCATTTTCTTCTTTGATGACGACTTCCGGACGCGCCAGAAGGAACTCGAAGCCCTCTCGTCGCATGTTTTCAGCAAGGATACCGATCTGTAGTTCACCGCGGCCGGAAACTTTGAAGGAGGCATCTCCGATCGGTTCCATCCGCATCGCAATATTGGTCTCCATCTCTTTGGCGAGCCTGTCATGGATCTTGTTGGAAGTGACATGCTTGCCTTCGGTGCCGGCAAGCGGTCCATCGTTGACCGAGAAGATGACGGAGAGGGTAGGCTCTTCGACATGCATTGGATCAAGAGGGGATGGATTATTTACATCGCAGATACTGTCACCTACATCGATATCCGAGAAGCCGGCGATTGCTACGATGTCACCTGCCTCTGCTTCAGCAATATCAATACGTTCAAGTCCCTTGAAGCCGATCAGCTTGGAGATACGACTTTTTGTTTTTTCGCCACACGATTTGACGAGTACATACTCATCCCCCTTTTTTACTTTGCCATTAAAAATACGGGTGATACCGATACGGCCGACAAAATTGTCACTATCAAGAGTAAATACCTGTGCTTGGGTATCATTATCCGCTGAACCTTCCGGTGAGGGAACTTGTTTTAAAATCGCTTCAAAGAGCGGCGTCATATCTTTGTTTTCATCTTCCATTTCCCACTTGGCGTAGCCATCTCTGGCTGCTGCGTAGAGTACGGGAAACTCCAGCTGATCTTCGTTGGCATCGAGAGCAACGAGCAGATCGAAGACTTCGTCCATCACCCTGTCCGGTTCTGCTGCCTCTTTGTCGATTTTATTGATGACTACGACGGGGATCAGCCCCAGTTCAATGGCCTTTTTGAGGACAAATTTGGTCTGAGGCATCACGCCCTCCTGCGCATCGACAAGGAGTAGTACACCATCGACCATCTTGAGCACCCGTTCGACCTCCCCGCCAAAGTCAGCGTGACCTGGTGTGTCAATAATATTAATCTTATAGTCACCATAGGTAATCGCTGTATTTTTGGAAAGGATCGTAATCCCCCGCTCTTTTTCGATGTCGTTGCTGTCCATGACACGCTCTACGACTTCCTGGTGTTCAGAGAAGGTACCGCTCTGCTGGAGAAGCTCGTCAACCAGTGTTGTTTTGCCATGGTCGACGTGCGCGATGACGGCAATATTTTTGATTTTTTGCATAAAAATTTCCTTACTCTTTTTCTTCTGATTTTTCGCGCATTATACCCAAATAGTATTAGGATGGAGTATTTTAGACTTTTTACTGCATGTCGAAATGAAAAAAGCGTGACGAATAGTGACCCTTCAGGAGTATTTCGTTGACTTTGATGGGCAGTGTATCATCGCTAAGCTTGACAGGGTCAGAGATAAAGATAGAACGGGTAGATTTTTTGAGGATATCCCGGCTTACGGTATCGGAAATTTTAAATCTATTTGAAATAAGCGAATAGGCATCTTTTTTCTCTTTGTGATAACGCAATGCTTCTTTACCGAGGAAGAGTGTATTGGAGAGTTCATTTTTGCCTCGATTTGAGAGATAGAGTGCCATATCACGACTCTCCTGCTGAAGTTTGACGGCACCTAATGCTACGATTGAGATGAGCACTACGGATACCAATACTTCTATGATGGTAAAGGCTTGATGCTGCTTTTCCGGATAAGAAACTTTTCTCATCAGTAATACTCTCCACTGTCCCCTAGAAGATCCCTGCGTTTGAGCCAAAGCGTTTCAGCTTCTTCGATCGAGGCTGTCTTGACGGGTTTCCCGAAGCGTGCCGGGAGATAATAGGTTCCGGTTTTGTTTTGAATGACCATTTGTGATGAGCTGCCATTGTTGTAAAGTTTGAAGCGCAAGCAAACGGAATGGTCTTGATAGCGTCCGAAATCGATCTTTTCCAATTTGCCATCACTACCCATATGATAAACAGTGAGGTCTCCCAGTGCCAACTTTCCTTCATACTCGGTCGTTTCTTGATTCTGATAAAGATAGCACTTTTGGCATTTGTCGAGACAGAAGAATTCAGCTTTTGCGTGAGAGAGTCCCTGTTCGAGAAGTGTTGATTTGAGATTTTCGATCTGCATCGCTTTGGGCTCTTTTTGTTTTTGCTGCATGGAGGCAAAAACAAGAGCATAGACAAGGGAGATGAGTATGATGACAATCATCAGCTCAAGCAGAGAGAAGGCCAAGCGGCCTTCATACCATAACCTTCGTCTGCTACGCATGGTTTCCGGGACTACTTGCGACACTTGCTGAAAAAGATATCTTCGGCGTCTCCGGTTCCACCCTCTTTGCGGTCAGCGCCAAAACTGATCAACTCATAGCCGTTTTCATTCTTAAGATAGCCAAAAGTATTTTGCCATGAATCTTTGGGGAGCGATTTCATATAGGGTGTATTTCGGTAATTGGGGTATTTATCCGGATCAGGATTGCTGATCAGGGCCTCCAATCCCTCTTCTGTTTCAGGGTAGAGTCCATTGTCCAGCTTGAACATATCAAGAGCCTGGCCTGCACTGCTCATCTGTACGCAGACCAGATCACGCTTGGCCTGCTCTCCTTTTCCTATCAGGTTGGGTGCCACAAAGGCTGCCAGGATACCAAGGATGAGAATGACGACAAGAAGCTCCAGGAGACTGAAAGCATTTTTTGTTTTTTTTCTTTTGACTGCTGCTGATTTTCGAGACATAGATTTCCTTTTTATTCAGAATTATACATAATTTCGATCTAATCGGGTATAATCGAGGATGATAGCGATTTTACTTGATTAGTGCTTTTAAAAGGATGAAACGCAAGAGATGAAGAAGATGAGAAGAGGGGTAGTGCTTTTTATTACATTGTCGGTGATTGCAGCGATGTTGGCGATGGTGGGAGTCATTTTTGCCTATTTGGAAAAAAGTAGAGACAGTGCATCTTATACGGCAGCCCTGATACAGGCAGATCTTTTGTTTCGTGACAGCAAGGATACGATTGCAGCACTGCTGAAACAGGGGGCCGAGGATAAGGAGACAAAAAAAACAATTCTGGATACACTCTATCTTGCACCGATCACACTGCAGGCAGAAGAGAATGAGGAGATGTTCATGATGCTTTACTGCCAGCCACTGGACAAAGGCGTCAATATCAACTGGCTGGGTATGGAGGAGAACAGTAGTGCCCAGTTACGCTATAATACGGCACAAACACTCTTTGATGAGTTGGCCGAAAGATATAATCTTCAGGATTCAGCCCTGTTGCTGAAGCGGATCAGAGAGGCTATCGATGGCCAAGATGGCTCCAACGCTCAAACACAAGACAAATTTACCCAGAAAAAAGGTATACTAACACTTTCACAAATGCAGGATATTGTCAGAGATTATCGATTTGAAGCGGATGATGCTGCCGTAGAAGATATCGTGTGGGAAAAATATTTCTCCTTTGATTCTCAGGACAGTGTGATGGATGGCAGCTATCTATCTGCAGAGCTCATTGCATCTCTTTTTGATATGGAACTTGATTTGGTCAAGGAGGAGTGGCTCGAGGGCGACGATCTCAAAAAATTTGTTGCCGGCCAGGGCGGCGATATGTCACGATACAATGCCAAGCTTTTTGCAGCAGAGGCCATTGAGCGGATGAACTGTCGTATCAGTTATGGGTATCAGGGCAACGTTTATGCATTGGGTTTTGATTATTTGGAAGGAAAGGCAGAAAAATTTGAATTTTACGGGAAACAATAGGCCGCTGGTACTGGTACATCAGGCGATGTCATCCGTCAGAGGAAGCGAAGCGTTCGACATCATGCTATCGCCCCAATTTTATACGATGAAGCGGGAAGATCTCTCTTTGAAGTATCGTTATCAGGCCAAGAAGCTTGCCCCGTCGATCCTTGAAGATCTGCTTCCTCCGGGTAGAGCCTATAGGTACTACGCCTTCAGAGAGGATGATATGTGGGTATTTATAGCGTATGACCCTCAAGAGATCATTCAATTTTTAGCGTCTCGAGGTGCCACAGTGGAGAGCATTTCAAAGCTTTATTTTGCACAACAGGTTGCTGACAAATTCATGACACCAGTCTTGTTGGATAAAGATGAGGTCTTGAGCAACATCCAGCATACCGCAACGGTGACCCCCAGGATGCTTCTCTCTGAGAGAGTGCAGTGTCAAGGTTTTTCTGATGCCTTCAAGCCATCAGAGGGTGTGACATTTTCTGCAGGTTCAAATTCGATTTTTGAATCAAGAGAAGCTTGGATCATTAGCAGTATTTTTATCTTGTTTGGATTGATGTTTGCGGCAGAAGGTGTAAGGTATCGGCAAGCTACAGTTGCCATGCAGGAGAAAGTAGCGGTGCTTCTCAAGGAGTATCCTGCCCTTCAAAGTCAGTATGCCAGGGATAATATCGAAACAAAATATCAACGAATTGATCAGGAGGAGCGGCACAAGCGTGAAATACTGAAGGATCTCTCAAGGCTGGTCTTTCCGGGTGTAGAAGTAGAGACGCTTTCACTCGGGGGAAAACAATTTTTGTTGGTACTGCAGTGTCCGGATGAAAAAACACTCCAGCGTGTAGAGTCCCAGGCCAAGAGCAAGGGCTATACGGTCAGAAGGACTGGCAGCAAAAAGCAGATTACGATTGAAGGAAAAATATGATTTGGAAGCGCTACCGCAATGAGCTCTTTATTGTTGTCTCTTTTCTTTTGATGCTTACAGCACTGCTCTATAAAAACAGTGCTGCCGACAGGCTCGATAGCACGAACAGGGAAGTGAAGGTCTCCGTTACCCAGATCGGAAAAATCGCAGCACTTAAAAAGCAGTGGGGCAGCGAGAACCTAAGTAAAAAAATAGAGAAGATCAAGACGAATATTGCTCCTGATAAAATAAAGCAATTTACAATAAAGCAGAAAAAACTCTTTGCATCCTTTGCGGGTTTGAGTGCAATGGAAATGAATACTATCATTTTGAAACTGGAAAATATTGCCGTGCAAATCACCAAACTCAGTGCGAAACGACAAGGTGAAAGCTATAGTTTGGAGGTTACATGCAAATGGTAAAAAAAGTACTTCTTTTTACTGTCGTCATACTCTTCTCTCTGATGATTTTCGCACCCAAGCGCGAACTCTATTATCTACTGGAGGATCGACTGCTGAGAGAGGATATCATTATCGATAATGAAGATATCGAAAGTGGCCTTCTGTCACTAAAGCTGAAGCATCCTGTGCTATATGTCAAAGGGATCAAGGTCGCAGAGATAGAAGAGGTGAGGCTCTTTACGCTGCTTGCCTATAGTACGCTGAAGGCAAGCAATGTCAAACTTGATGCTTTGTTGAAGAGATGGGCTCCCGAGTTGATCGAAATGATCAAGATAGAGTATCAATTGCTAAGTCCAGACAGAGTGGCATTGACCGTAGAGGGTCCATTTGGCAGGGCAGCGGGGTATCTCTTGATCAAAAAAAGATTTTTGCATCTTGATCTGATAGAGGAGAAGGAACTTGGGGCACTCAAGCCTCTCCTGGAAAAAGGTGAGAAGGGGTGGTATTATGAAAGCTCTTTCTAAGCCCGAAACGATCCGAACACTGATCATAGTGCTGAGTCTGATGCTCCTGGTCAAACTGGGATGGTTTGTTGTGGAGATGACACTCCTGAGTGCCGAAGGGGTGAACTATGCGAAATCATCGCAGGCAAAATCTCTCTACTACAGGACACGGTTTGCTGCGCAGAAGCTGAAACAAAAACATATCGTGAAAGCCAGGCCCGTCAGTGATATCAACAGTTTCAAACTGCTTGCTATTTATCACTCTCCCGACAGGGTGGTGGTAACCATCTCCAAAAAAGGAAAAAGCTCTGTATTGACGAAGGGTGATGAGATTGATGGTTATAGGCTTGAGGATGCAACAGCGCAAGAGGCGATTTTTTTGCGTGATGGCAAGAGCTACAGGATTAGGCTGATTGAATCTTCCAAACAAAACAGGGGCAGCAGCAGTGTAAAATATATCGATAGTAAAGAGAAAAAAATACCTGAGAAAAAAAGTGATGACAAAGGCGAGATTGTGCAAGATGAAAGTGTAACGGTTGTAGATCGAACACTGCTGGAACATTATCAAAAAAATATCAATGATATTTGGAAAAATATTGGGATTACAGATGTCAAAGAGGGTGAGAAGATCAAGGGCTTCAAAGTCAACTTTATCAAAAGAGGGAGTGATTTTGCCAAGCTTGGTCTCAGGCGCGGAGATGTGATCAAATCGATCAATGGTCAGGAGATCCATGATTACAAAAGTGCTTTTGATAGTTATAGAAATATTGATACAATGGATGGGCTCTCTTTGACCATCCAGAGAGGAGAAGAAGAAATGGAGTTGGAATATGAGATTAATTAGACAAATTGTGGTGGTCATAGCATTGGTGCTGGTGTCAGGCTTGCAGGCAGATGAAGAGAAAGTAGATGTTAACTTCAGGGATTTGAGCGTCAAAGATTTCGTGGAGATGGTAGGGAAAATCACCCAAAAGAATATTCTGATCAATGGTGAGCTAAAGGGCAAGGTGAACTTCGTATCTACAACACCGATCAAAAAAAGTTCTCTTATCCCATTGGCAAATTCTATTTTGGCAAGCAAGGGTTTGACTCTGGTAGATCAGGGTGATTTCTATCAGGTAGTCAAAGCCTCGGAAGCAGCAGGGGAAGGATTGCAGGTAGATAGCAGTGTGGGAGAGGGTGACACGATGAAAACAGTCATGTTTCCGCTCAAAAACAGTAATTC
>JANTGA010000006.1 GCA_024763175.1 Sulfurovum sp. | reverse complement strand
TTGGAGAGGTCCAGCTCCAGTGCCTCCTCTGTCGTATAGTTCTCCACTTTTACCGTACGGTAGTAGAGCAGGCGTTCTATCCAGAAAAAGAGGACCACGAATCCCATCAATCCCAATAATCCCAATACGCCATAATCCACCATATCACTAATAAGCCCTACATTCATCCTCATCCTTTTTTTCCGCTATTGCTGCGTATATCACTGTTCACTCTTCTCAACAAATAGTTAAAAAGTATATCCTACTTCTATCTTCACATTCCTCCCCATAGAGGCATAGTCAAGCTCTTGGAACCCGTAGGAGAGATAATCATAATATTTTTTGTCAAAGATATTTTCAACTACAAAGAGAACTTTAATATCGTTATCATATATCAAATTCGCCCTAAAATCAGCTGTAGTATATCCCGGTGACTTCTTCTCTCCGATGCCGTTCCTGTCCTGTTTTGCCGCACTTACTGCAGAGAGTTCCAAGTTGATATCCATATCTTTCCAGTATGTCTCATAGTTTGCACCATAGCGTACTTTGGCTGGTGGTATTGAATTGAGCGGATTGTCGTCACTCTTATTCTCGCCAATTGTCAAGGAGGCAGAGGCAAACAGGTTCCACTCATCATTGATAAAGTAGCTTGCATCCAGCTCCCCACCATAAAGTGCAGCATCAGAGACATTTTGATACTGATATATTTGCAGTGGTACCGGATCATTCGGATTGATCAGAACCTTTTGAATCAAATCGTGGACAGTATTATGAAAAAGAGATGCTGAGACCTGATAATCATCTGTTTTGACACGTGCTCCGATATCTATATTGAGACTGATTTCAGGATCCAAATTCGGGTTTCCTCTGTCCTGTGCAGGTCCGTCGTGCGGGCCGAAATAGTATCGCTCTATCAGTGTAGGGGCTCTGAATGCACGGCCAATATTGGCATAGATATTGCTGTTTTTGCCTGTTTTATAAACAACTCCAAGCTCACCGCTGAATGCAGAATCAGTATCTGATTGCGGTGAAGTGATAAAGAATGGAGGAGGGGCACCGTCGGTCTTAGTCTCAATGGAGTCATAACGCATCCCCGCTGTAAAGTTCAGCTTTTCGCTAAACGCGTATTCATCCTGAAGAAAGATACCGATACCCTTGCGTGAGGATGGTGAAATTACAGGCACTCCATCAAATTTGGCTATAACAGGAGGAAAACCTTTCATGGTTCTAGACGATGTAAGATCTTCATCAAAAAGGTCGAATCCCGTTGTAATACGATTTGACTCATTTGGCATAAGAACCCACTGTCCTCGAAGCGTTGGTGTCTTCTTGTCCACCTTGATATCAACAAGTAATTTTTCGTTTGGTTGGCGTATTCGATGCCTATTGTGTTCCTGATAGCCTGCTAGAAGATCAAACTGTCTCAATAATCCGCTATCAGATTGATAGCTGATCTTGACATCTCCCATAGTATGTTTCTCATCCTTGTAGGAGTCAGAAAGAAAGGATCTAGGTGCAGTGATACCAATATCAGCTTTTGTCTGCCAAATGTTGGCAGCGATATTCCAAGCCTCTACAGTATAGTCTCCTCCACCCCATACGGTATAACCATCATAGAAGCTAAACTTCACCTCTTCTTCCGGAGAGTTGATATTGTCCGATTTACGCTTGACTCCTCCTACATAGAGATTGAGATCTTTTGAGCTGGCATTCAACTGTCCCTGTATATTCTTTGCATTGTTGTTGCTTCCATAGCCAGCAGAGACATCACCGCTTATGACAAATTCTTCTGTCTCTCTTTTGGGGGCTTTTTTGGTGATAATATTGACAACACCACCTATCGCTCCAGCACCATACAGTATAGAACCAGGGCCTTTCACAATCTCTACCCTGTCAACCTGCGCAGGATCGATAGAGAGGATATGATTGCCCCCGGGTCTCTCATCTGAGATTCTCACACCATTAACAAGTATAAGAACCTGTTCACCAGAGAGCCCTCGAACGATAGGCATAACTGAGCCTCCAGCTGTCTTTGCATCTACACCGCTTGTCTGTCTGAAGAGATCCTCTGTGCTTGCGATACCTTTCTCTTTGAGTTCCTCTGATGTTATGACAGAGACTGACACTGGTGCCTCATAGGTTTTCAGCTTAGGATTTTGGGTCGCAGTGACTGTAATGTCATCCATTTGACTGCTCTCTTCTGCATTGAGCACTGCTACACATGTCAGCAGTGCAGCCATACTGTAGTAAATAGTTCTTCTCATTGATTTCCTTTTGTAGCGTTTACGAAATAATATTTAATATTTCTTCTTAATTATAGCACCTCTCATTTGGCTTTATTGCATAGTAACTTTTTACTAACAAGCCTGTCGAGCTATTCGCAATGTGACAACACTTGCTTTCTCAAGCTTGTAACATGCTTTTTCGGATAGTGCAATACCACTGTTTATAATTAATGGGAGAGAGAGTTTTGGGGAGGATCCCGAGGATTGAAATCTTTTGCTGAGGCCACAACAATATAGAGATCATGCTGTGCCGGAACAGGCTTTGTCGTCTGTTGTGTTTCGAAATGATAGGAGATAAATAGTGTAGGCAATATGCCCAAAGCCAATAAGGTAACGGCACACTGATGATGGTCGTGCCCACCATCTGCAACCGTATCCTGACGACTATGCTCCATACTTTGCTGAAATGATGCACCATCTATGAAATGGTGAAGTTCCGGTGAGGTCGTTGCCAACTGCAACACCACAAGATAGGCACTCAACCATACTGCAAAAATAGTATTAAGTTTTTCTCGTAACCGTCTCACAGGGTGATACACTATACCTTTAAAAATCTTATTGTCAATACAAGACACTTTTTCAAAACACCATTTATTAACTTATCGGTGCTATCAGTAAAATTATTGTAATTATAGTATTTAAGCATTAAAGGTTCCTTTGAGCTCCAGAAAATCTAAGGCAGGGCACCTCCGATACTCTCCTGATAGCCCAACCAACAAGCTCAGTGCTGCGGATATTCTCTTCACTATGCCCGAAGATGTGCTGGGTGCTTTTGTGATCTATGGTACGATAGCGATCGTCATGTTTGTCATTTATCCCAAAACATCCGGCGTCGTCAAAGAGTTGGTCTTCTTTTCAGCGCTGGCATTGACAGTCACTTCTTCCGTGCAGAGTGCCGGCGTACTGGTCGTCTTTTCGCTGCTGGTTGCACCCTCTTATGCTGCGACGATACAGAGACGATTTGAGCCACTCTATTTCGCCTGGGGATTTGGTTCGATTGCTATTGTCGCTGCACTGCTCCTCTCCTACTATCTCGATCTGCCAACGGGCTATTCGATTATCTTTTGTGTGGTGGGGTCGGCATTGGCTTTTGTCTTGCTTGAGTCCCGTACTTCTCATCACAGATCCGAACAAAAACAATAGGCATCTATGTGCCATTGGGAAACATAAGTATAAAGCGGCTTCCCTTTCCCTTCTGCGACTCCGATTTGATCTTGATCCCATAGCGTTTGCAGATCGACAGTACAATATCCAGTCCGATACCGAAACCGCCGCGTTCTTTGTTGGCACGCTTGTAGCGCTTGAAGATATCTTTTTGGGCCGCTTCATCGATCCCGACACCCTCATCTTCGACGATCAGACGACTCTTTTTGGCGACAATCCTGATCGAGCCATCCGGGTCGCTGTATTTGATCGCATTGGAGAGGAGATTGTCGATGAGCCTGAGTGCACTTTCACGATCCATTCTGCCGTAGAGTACATCAAGATCCAGATCAACTCGCAGCCCTTTGGATTCGATCAACGCTTTGGCATACTGTACCCGCTCCTCGATGAGCTCTGTGAGTGAGAGCCGCTCGACTTGCTGCTCTCTCCCTCTCTCCTCCAGACGATAGGTCAGCGAACCATACATCGTACTGAGACGCTTGGCACTCGCTTCGAGGCGTTTGAGCTTTCTAGGGTCGCAGCCTTTGAGTGTCTGTATCGTCATGAGGATAGCGGAGACAGGGGTATTGAGCTCGTGGGTCGTATCGGAGATGAAGCGGTCGAGTGATTCGATCTTTTGGCGTACCGGTGCGAGAAAAAGACGTGCCAGAAAATAGCCAATCACACCCATAAAGATAAAAGAGAGGATCAGATAGCCGACGATTTTCATCCGCATCGCGTGGATCTCACGGGAGAGATTACTCTCCTTGAGTACGATATAGCGAACACCCAGATGTTCACTCGGGTCCTCAAGTACTGCGTAGCATGATTTTTTATCAGACGAAAAACTTTGGTCGAAATTCTCGAAATTCTCGGTCGTTCCAGAGATCTTTTGCCGCCTCTTGTCATAATAGCCCACCTTGAAACGCTGATGGTCCAGATCATTCAGATAGCGCTTCTTGTCGACACGCTCCCCTCCCATCGCTGTCATGACGATCTTTGAAGAGATTTTACGCGCCTGATACATCATCTCATACTTGGTCGAACTCATCATCATCGCAACATTGTTTTCAAAAAAGAGATAACCGATAATCGCCAGCAAAATAAAGACAGAACCCAGATAGAGCGCCAAAAAGCGGTAGAGTGCCCGTCTCTCATAGGATGTTAAAACGATAACCCTCTCCTTTGATATTTTCGATATAGTCCCGGTCAAACAGTCTTCTCAGGTTTTTGATATAGGTACGAATCGTTGCATGGGTCGGGATCTGATCATCGCTCCAGAGATTTTCGATCAATTCATCACAGGAGATGACTTTGCTCTGATTGCGGATGAAGTACTCCAGTACGGCAGACTCTTTCTGCCGCATATTGATCTCTCTCTGCCCATCATAAATCTTGTGCAGTTTCGGATTGAATCGGATTGAATCGAAGGTGATCTCATCGGCAAGGTTGTAGACTTTGGCGATATGTTCTATTCTGGTTTGAAGCTCTTCGAGGTCAAAGGGCTTTTTGAGATAGTCGTCGGCACCAAGCGCAAAGCCTTTTTTGAGATCATCGATACCCGAAAGTGATGTGATATAGATCGCAGGTACTCTGTTGCCGATATCACGGAGGTAAGCCAAAATCTCAAAACCGTCGATAGAGGGGACGTTGACATCCAATAGAAGCAAATCATAAAAATGATCCCCGATCGCATCCAGCGCTTTCTCTCCATCATAGAATGCCGATACTTCGTACCCCTGCTCCAGCAAAAACTCTTCAATGATCTCTTGAAGGATCACATCATCCTCTAGCAATAATATCTTCATCTCAACCCTTTCAAGTTATGATCATAGCAGGGTTGTGTGAAAACGTACTACACAGTGGTATCAGAAAGTCTTGGCATTCTTGAATTCGGCAACTTCGCTCTCCACCATCGCATCGATCATGCGCACATAAAGATCATTGATCAAGTTAGGCGAAAGTCCCAGTGAAATCGCCTGCTCTCTGGCACGGGAAATCACCGCATCGATACGATCCTCCGCCTTCACCTCATCGACTGAATTTTTGAAATGGGCGATCTGCTTGATATAGTCATTTCGTTTGGCGATTAAGGCAATAATCTTTTCATCAACCTTATCGATCTCTTCTCTGGCTTCATCCAATGTCTGACATTTTTTCATTTCCATCTGTTCTCCTCTGTTTTGACAAGATTATTCGAGCACATTATAGCGAATATCACCCTGAAATCATCCGCGATGTCAAAATATAGGATGATTTAAATTGGTAAATAGAGCTAAAAAGAAGAAGCGATAAACAAGGAGATCATTTACAACAAGGAAGGCTAAATGAAAATTCGCTTCTTCTCAGGGAGTTACGATTGTCGCGAGCAAACAAGGAAGGTTTACAGTTTGAACAAGGAGTAAAAAAACTCGCGACATCGCTTGAAAGATTTCTCTTTCTTGTGAGTAGTATACACCTTAAGGATTAACTATCAGAAAATCAATGGTTAACTGATAGCCAACAGTACAACCTATTTCACCAAAATATGCAAATATTCGGTGGTAGTGTCGGCTTTGTGGTTGCGGTTTTCTGTCTTATCGGCTTTAAATCTCTGGTATTGGGTGGTGGCTAAATGATACCGGCCATATTTTTGCATGATCTTCTCAACCTCGCTTGACTGCATCAAACCCTCGTTGTTGTAACTCAGAAAGATATAGCTGAAATCTGCATGTTTGATCAAGGCTTCAAAGCGCTCCAGGACTACAGCTTTCTTGCAATAGTCTGACCGGATGTACTCCCTCAAGCCGGTTTTGCCTTTGGGGATGAACGCATCATAGCGGGCAATCGTATTCAGCAGATGATAGTTGGCACCGTACTGTCTCTGGTTGTAAGGGGGGTCCAGATAGAGGATATCACCTGATATTTTACCGATCAGTTCATTGGCGTCCTCCTGGTAAACCTCATGCCCCTCCCCCGTTTTCTCAAATTCTGCCGCCTCCAGCACAAGCGGCTTCTGTGCTGAGCGCTTCAGCTGTTTGAGATAGGCGCCATAGACTGATGCTGTATTGGCGACTTTGTCTGCTGACTCTATCAGGCTTGCCAGGGAAAAAAAGTATTGATCCTCATCGATCCTCCCCTCTTCCCGCCAGCTTTCGATCCTCTGCCGTATCGCATCAATCTTTCTGGCATTTTCATCACTGAAGTATTGCCTCTCTCCGTGACCGCCCAGTGCATAGTGCCGATAGATGAACCCCTCCGTTTCCTCTGTCCGGTTGAGTTCTTCCAGCAGGGAGGCTTGCTCCATATTTCCGGTGTTGCCTATATAATTCCGGTTTAAGACATAACTATAGTATTCGATATCATTGGCGATCACTTTTTTGGTCCGTCTCTTAAACCGTCGGCCGACGATCCCCGTCCCCGCAAAGATATCACAAAAAGTCGCCTCTCCCATCTCTCCTACTGTCTCGCAGATACTCTGCTCGATAAAATCAGAGAGCTTCAATTTTGATCCTATATAGTTCATCCTGCTCCTTTGGTCACCCATATCATATCCGAAAAAATCTCTCCCTCCCCAAAATCAAAACAGTATAGCTGCTTTGATGAAAAGTTTGCAACATAGTGATCTATCGCTGACTGCAAACGTGTGATTTCAGCTTTCATTTTCCAATGCTGCATCGTCTCTCCATCGTAGAGCATGATAAAAAGCCTGTTCTTCAAATGCTTTCGGCCCTGCTGACTCTGGTGCGCATAAAGCCAGGTGATCAATGCGTCCTCATGCTCCCTGGCATCGCTATATGGTCGGCTGAAGCCTCTGGGGAAAACGGAGGTTTTGTGATCAAAGGGAATCTGATCGATAGAGAAATCGACCAGCTTGTCATAACTGTTTCGATTGGGATCGACCCTTTCGTGTGAAGCAAAAATATCCTCCACTGCCATCGCAGACCAAAAATTATACCAACGATTGAAAGCATAATCACGCAGATCAGCCTGAAAATGCTCTGTTTTTCTCAGAAGCATCGCCATACTGTAGGTTGTGTAGATGAAATTTGTTTGCTGATCCCAACGATCCGACTGTTTTCTGCCCCAGCGATAGGGATAAGCGGTTCTCTTTTTTAGTTCTTTCTCAACTCGGGGTAAGTCCATCTGTTGCCTCTCTCGCTTGTATCAAGTCGTAGTATTTTATCTTTTTTAGTTGATAAATTGGCAACCATATGGTTCGTGAAAAATTGGGGTAGTGATGAAGTGCAAATCATCACATAACGCAATGATTTGCACAGAAGGAGGATTACTCTACTTCTGCATCGATGACATCGTCATCGTCTGCTTTTTTGGCACCTTCGGTACCGCCGCCTGCCTGTTGTCCCTGCTCTTTGGCATAGACAGCTTCGGCAAGCTTGTGACTCTTTTCAGTCAACGTTTTCACTTTCTCTTCGATCTGCTCTTTGGTAGCAGAGTCATCTTTGAGCAGCGTCTCCAACTCTGCGATCGCTGCTTCGATACCAGCCTTTTCGCCTGCATCAAAGTTGTCACCCAGGTCAGTCAATGACTTTTTAGTCTGGTGGATCAGTGCATCCGCCTGGTTTTTGACTTCGACCAGTGCTTTTCGTGTCTCATCTTCTGCTTTGTGCGCCTCTGCGTCGTGAACCATTTTTTCGATCTCTTCATCGCTCAGTCCTGACGAACCGGTGATCTTGATCTCTTGAGATTTACCGGTACCTTTGTCTTGTGCGCTGACCGTCAGGATACCATTGGCATCGATATCGAAGGTCACTTCGATCTGCGGTACACCTCTCGGTGCAGCCGGAATATCTCTCAGCTCGAACATACCCAGAGACTTATTGTCTTTGGCAAATTCGCGCTCACCCTGCAAGACGTGGATACTGACTGCAGGCTGATTGTCCTCTGCAGTGGAGAAGACTTGTGATTTTTTCGCCGGGATAGTCGTCCCCTTCTCGATCACTTTGGTCGTGACACCGCCCAGTGTCTCGATACCGAGGCTCAAAGGTGTCACATCCAAGAGGAGGACATCTTTGACATCACCGGCAAGTACACCACCCTGGATCGCCGCACCGAGTGCTACCACTTCATCAGGGTTGACTGATTTGTTCAACTCTTTACCGAAGAACTTCTTGACCTCTTCTTGTACCAGCGGTACTCTGGTGGACCCACCGACCATCACAACTTGCTTGATATCGCCTGTACTGACACCGGCATCCTTCAGGACCGATGCGATCGTTTTGATCGTGCTCTCAACAAGATCAGAAACCAGTGACTCGAATTTGGCTCTGGTGATCTTCTGAATCAAGTGTTTTGGGCCGCTGGCATCTGCTGTGATAAAGGGCAGATTGATCTCTGTTTCTGTGGAGCTGGAGAGCTCTTTTTTGGCTGCTTCCGCTGCATCTTTGAGTCTCTGCAGTGCCATAATGTCTGCTTTGATATCAACACCCGTTTCGCTCTTGAATTCGCCGGCAACATAGTCAATCACCCTGTTGTCAAAGTCATCACCGCCGAGGAATGCATCACCGCCTGTGGACATCACTTCAACGACACCGTCGCCTGTCTCCAGGACTGTCACATCGAAGGTACCGCCACCCAGGTCGTAGACAACGATCTGTTCAGACTCTTTTTTATCCAAACCATAGGAGAGTGCGGCAGAGGTCGGCTCATTGATGATACGAAGGACATTCAATCCTGCGACTGTTCCTGCTTCCTTGGTCGCTTTTCTCTGCGCATCATTGAAGTATGCCGGTACGGTAATGACCGCATCGGTGATCGTTTCGCCCAGATAAGCCTCTGCATCTTCCTTGAGTTTCATCAATATTTTCGCAGAGATCTCCTGTGGCGTGTAGGTTTTGCCATCTACTTCGATCGCACAAGCACCGCTTCTATCTACAATGTGATAAGGCAGTCTATCTTTTGCGTCTGCTGCTTTTGGTTCATCACACATCAACCCCATGATTCTCTTGATGGAGTAGATGGTCTTTTCCGGGTTGGTTACTGCCTGTCTTTTGGCAGATTCACCGACAAGCACTTCGCCTTTGTCTGTATAGGCCACGATCGAAGGTGTCGTATTTTTACCCTCTTTGTTGGCGATAATAGACGCTTCACCTCTTTCGTGAATAGCCATTGCTGAGTTGGTTGTTCCTAAGTCGATTCCTAATACTTTTCCCATTATTTATCCTTTTTATTGTTAAATTTATTTACTGGTGCTTACCATGGAAGGCCGCAACACTCTGTCTTTGATCGTGTAGCCTTTCTGCAGGGTTTGCACAATCTGCCCGCTCTCGTGTTCATCACTCTCGATTTGCATGATCGCCTGATGAAGATTCGGGTCAAACGCACCTTCGCAGTTGATCTCTTTGATATAATTCTTTTCCAATACTTTTTTCAGCTGCTCATAGGTAAGATAGACACCCTCCTTCATCTTCTCAAGCACTTCAGAGGCATTTGCCTCATCCGCACCCTCAATAGAGGTCAGCGCCTGTTCAAATGAGTCGATCACTGCCAGGATATCCATCGCAAAACTCTCATTGGCATAAGAGACTGCCGATGACTTATCCCGCTCCAAACGTTTTTTGGTATTTTCAAAATCAGCATGCGCTCTGAGATACTTATCTTTCCACTCAGCTAACTCTTGCTCCATTGCTTCCAGTGAAGTATCTCCGGCCTCTGCATTCTCTTCTGCACTGCCCGTCTCCATCTTCTGCTCCTCTGTGGCTTCGTCGGAAAGCATTTCATCCTGCTTCTCACTCATCCAGAAACCTCCTTTTACTCTTTCTCAATTTGCATTAAAGTCGTAACTTTTTCAATGCTTGATGGCATTATACAACATTGAGTTCTACTTTGTCAAGTCTTGATTCAATATTTTTACAGAGTATACTTTAGTCATATAGGCTAAAGTATACTAATGACTGCCATATCATATCCAGAGAAGAAGAGCAAAGTAGTGTCATAAGAGGATTTCAAGAAGTTGAAATTTAGGGAGATTAGGAAAGTATGAGCGATTATTCGAAAGTGTACTTTGCGCAAGAGGCAGAGGGAAGCCGAAGCTATCCCTCCGCAATCATCGATAGAGAATTATCTACGGTAGTGGGCAAACTGCATTGTATTGGGGGAGATTTTTGATGCTGTCATACGTCGCATATGGCTTCCCGTTCAATGTGGTGGTGACACAGCAATTAGGGTTGGCCATCACTTCCATATAAGTGCCATTTGCTCCACTGAGTCTTATGGTACCGCTGACCAAATCTGTCTTCTGGAAGCCTAATGGGGAGACGGTTGTGACATTGATCCATTGACAGCAGATACAGCCTGTTGCGATAGAACCATCTACTGTAGTCCCGGAAGTATCTTTGTGGATTTTCATATTCCTTATCCCAATATCGATTCCCTGAACCATCGCAGAAGCTGACGCTATCGCAAAATCAAACGTACTGCCTTTTGCAGTCAGGCCTGCATCGCTCAGTACGAGATTTCCTGTACTGAACGTAGCATTTACATTGGTAAATCTGGCGGCATACTCTCCATCATGGTACGTGATCATCACGGTACCATCCAAGATCACACTCTTTTCGTGACAGCTGTGGAACGTCACTGTTCCTCCGTCAGTTGACAGACTATCCACGCTGATAGACCCGCCTTTTGAGCAATCCCTTGAAACCAGAGAGAAGGCCACGTCATCGTTGGATACAGCCACAGAACCGTCTATCCCCGGTGAAGCCTGGGCTATCTGACTGCTTGCCACGCCCACACCGGGCAGATCATCCACAAGATCATCGATCATTTTGGCAACTTTACCTATCGTGCTTACTGACGATGCCAGTACCTGATCTGCGTTATTACCATCCATCACGACCAGTTCATTGCCGCCGGGAACGGGCGCTGCTCCTACATCGGCTGCCCCATTGGTACTGCCGCATCCCACCATCATCAAACTCAAGAGACCCGCACCCACTAAAAGAGTGGCGCTTTTCTTTATCCCATCCAAAAACATCATTCAGCTCCTAAAAATAAATTTATGAGTAGAGTGTAGCATATAAAAGTTTAATATCAAAGGATATGAGAATTTTTTGGGGTGTTTTTAGGGAATGGCAGCACAATTGTATTTTTTGCACTCTGTCTGGATCGAGGATTCCAAAATGCCATGAGACATTTTGGGGTCGTTTTAGTTTCTGATACCCAGATCCTCTTTGATCGCGTTGTATCGTGCAAAGTCGACTTTTCTAAGGTATCTCATCAATCTTCTTCTTTGTCCGACAAGCTTCAAAAGACCCAGTCTTGAAGAGTGATCTTTTTTGTTTGTTTTGAGGTGCTCAGTCAAATAGCTGATTCTCTCTGTCAGCAACGCTACCTGTACTTCTGTAGAACCGGTATCGTTCTCGCCTCTTGCGTACTTCGCAATGATCTCTTCTTTTTTCGCCTTATCCAAAGCCATGGTGACCTCCTGATCGGTAATTAAATTTTCTTATCAAAGCATCACTTGCATAATGCCTGACTGGAATTGGAATCGAAATAGTACCATGTTAAGATAAATATACACTAAATGCTACAGACTCTCTTTATTTTAATCTAACTTTATTTTAATCTAAATGAGAGTAATATTATCCTAATTATATGAAGGATTTGAATGTTATTAACACGTGCAAGTGAATACGCACTGCTCTCACTCGACACCATACGCAAAGCCGACAAGCCGATAGGAGCGGTGTTCCTCGCAAATAAGCTCAATATACCCAAAAGTTTTCTTGCCAAAATTATGCAGAGCTTAGCAAAAGAAGGGATACTCGAATCCAGAAAAGGTGCCCATGGGGGATTTCTGCTTGCCAAAGAGTTGGATGAGATCACGCTCTACAGTGTGATCGTGGCTGCAGAAGGCA
This sequence comes from Sulfurovum sp., assembly GCA_024763175.1. GTDB lineage: Bacteria > Campylobacterota > Campylobacteria > Campylobacterales > Sulfurovaceae > SZUA-451. The sequence goes on along the minus strand of JANTGA010000006.1, from coordinate 30,642 downwards.
AACCGCCTGCTGTTTTAGACTGCACCCAATATGCCGACTCCTGCCCCAACGGCAGTATCGGAACCTGTACAATCTCTCCATTTCTGCATAAGTTTCAAAATAAAATCGATAACTTTCTCATCCATCTAACACTCAAGGATATCCTATAATGAAACATCTCTATCATCTCTCCCATATCGATCTGGACGGCTATGGCTGCCACTATCTCACAAGCCGATGTTTCGACAGGATCGAGTGCTACAATGCCAACTATGGACCCGAAGTCAAAGCCCGTCTTGAAGAGATCGTCAAAAAAATCGAGCAGGATAGATTTGTCAACAAGGATCCGGAGGAGATGCTGATCCTCATCACCGATCTCAACTTGACGACCAAAGAAGCAAACTGGATCGAAAAAGAAGCCATCCGCATCGGTGCCAAGCTCCAACTCCTCGACCATCATGGGACAGGCGCACAGGTGGCAGAACGCTTTGCCTGGTACCTCCTCGATACCAAACGGTCTGCTACCAAAATCACCTACGATTGGCTGCAACAGCACTACGATTTTGATCCCGAAAACCGCTATGCCGACATCGTCCAGGCGATCAATGCCATCGATATCTGGCTCAGTGATGATACACGCTTCGAGTTTGGCAAAGTTTGCCTGGGGATGATCTCTGGCGCCAGAGAGATCAATCGTATCCTCTTCCCTTCGGAAGACCGAGCACTCAAACTCAGCCTAATCGAAAAAGCTCGGATGCTTGTCACGGAAAAAGAGGGCAATATCCTCCTGGATGATGCACTCCATCCCAGCAAAAAAGCCTTCTTTATGGCAGACAAAAACGATACCAAAGACAATCTGGTCGCCGCCTATGTCACCAAACTCCTGACAGCAGACAAGCACCGCCTCACGATCAACTACCGTGGCTACAAAGGAATCCTCGGCTACAACGTCGGCAGCAGCTCGCTCATCGGCAATGCCTTCCTCCTGGCTAATCCGGACTGCGACTTCTATATGGATATCAACTTCCGCGGCCACTTCTCCCTGCGCAGCAATGACAAGCTCGATGTCTCCAAAATGGCAGCAGAGATCGGCAAGGGCGGCGGACACCCCAATGCCAGCGGCGGAAAAGTCGAAAATTATAAAGACTCGTTTGTCTACAGTAAAGTCAGGGATTTTGTCCAGGACTACATCGACAGAAAAACATCGTCTCAGGATCGTGCTGCATCGTGAAACCTATCTACCTGACCGATCTCGACCATACTTTTCTGCGAACGGATCAAACGGTCAGTGCCTACAGCCAAAAGATCTGGAATCAAAAAAGTACCGAAGCACTCCTCTCTGTCGCGACTGCCAGAAGCTTCAGCAAGACGCAGTATTTTCTCAAAAAACTTCACCTGGCTGCACCGATGATTCTCCTCGATGGCAGTATGGTCGTCACGCCTGACAAAGAGCTCATCGACCTGAAGCTGGTCAACAAAACTCTGGGGGATGCCATCATCGACGAGGGCTTGCAGTTTGGCATCTCTCCCTTCATCATCGCACTGAAAGATATGGACCTCAACGAAGCCTTTCTCTTTCCATCCAATGTGAACCTGCATCAAAATGCCGTACTGGACAACTACAAGAACGATCCCAGGATGCAGGAGTGCCAAAACATCCGTGCGATGGAGATGAATCTCAAGCTGGTCTATTTCGCCCAACACGAAATCCTCGAACCTCTCACAAAGCATCTCCGTCAAACCTTTGGGGCCGAACTCGAATACAAACTCTCACCCGAAAAATACTCCGATGGCTGGTTTCTCACCATCCTCCACCCTCAGGGAGACAAAGCCCACGCCCTCCAAACGATCGCAGACTATCTGGGCAGAGAGACAGAGGATTTCACTGTCTTCGGCGACAGTATCAATGACCTGGGAATGTTCGACAAGGCCGGTACCGCTATCGCCGTGAAGAATGCACTGGATGAAGTGAAAGAGAAGGCGGATATCGTGCTGCCTCATACCAATGATGAGGATGCTGTAGCGAAATACCTGAAAAGCACCCTGTAGGTCGAACTCCTCTGACCCCGACGAGCATCAGCGTCAAAGAAACCTATCCCGCCAGACAGACAAGGGCACCCGACACGATCAATCCTCCGAAAAAAGATGGATATTGATCGCTTCAAGCCGTTCGGGTGTGCCGATATCCCACCATTCGCCCCCGAAGAGCTCTCCTGTCACCTTCCCCTCCTTCATAGCTTCTTTGAGCAAAGGAGCCAGTGCCCTCCTGCCATAGGGCAAGCCTTCGAAGAGTTTGGGGCTGTAGTAGCCAATGCCCGAAAAGGTATATTTTTGTTTTCCCTCCTCTTTGAGCAGATCACCACGCAGCGCAAAGTCCCCTTCGGGATGATATTCCGGGTTTGAGACCATGATCAAGTGGGCGAGCATACCTTCGGCAAGCATGTGACGATCATCAAAATCATACCCGCACCAGATATCACCATTGACTACCAAAAATGTCTCTTCGCCCAGAAGTGGCAGGGCTTTGATGATCCCGCCGGCACTCTCCAGTGCCCCCTCTTCCTGCTCGTCTGAATAGGAGAGCTTGACGCCCCACTCGGAGCCATCGCCCAGCGCTTGGGGAATCTGATATCCCAAATGGGCGATATTGATAATGATCTCCCTGAAACCATAATATGCAAGCTTTTCAATATGCCAGACGATCAAGGGAAGGCCGCCTACTTCAAGCAGCGGCTTGGGTGTCTGTTCTGTCAATGGTCGCATCCGTGTACCCAGTCCTGCTGCCAGTATCATCGCTCTCATTCTTGTCTCTCCTTTAGTAGTGTGACCAGTGCCCTGGTCTCTTCGTATCTGCTTCCGATCTCGATGATATACTTCAGAGTCTGGGGCAAATCCTTCAGATACCCATCTTTGCCATCCCGAAGATGCAGCCGCGCAAAGATCCCCAACACTTTGATATGCCGCTGCAATCCTGTAAAATCAAACCATCGCAAAAAAGTCTCATTATCCGCATCCAGCCCTTTTTTGTCCCGAAACTGCAATGCCAGCCTCTCAACCATAGCTGAGTCAAAGGCGATATAGAGGTCACGAAGCAGCGAAACAAGGTCATATGTCACTGCTCCGACTCTGGCATCCTGATAGTCGATCACTGCGATCTCATCCTGCGGTGTCAACATAATGTTGCGCGAATGAAAATCCCGATGGACAAAGAGCCCTTGAGGCTGAGACAAGACGACCTCTACGATCTGATCTATTGCATCAGAAATGATTTCCTTTTCCTGACTCCCAAGATGCTTGCCCAAATACTTCTCCAGGTACCACTCCCGCATCAACGCCATCTCAAATCGCAGAAAAGCTGCATCATAGAGAGGCAAACCCTCCGTTTTGGCGCACTGCATTTTGATGATTTCATCGATCGCTTCGCTATAATAGTACTCTGCATTGCTCTCGTCGAGTACCTGAAGCAGATCTCGGCTCCCGAGATCCTCAAGCAGCAGAAATCCCTTCTGAAGATTTGCAGCAAAGATCTCGGGAACATGGACACTCACTGCCAGCAAACGCTTCGTAATGTCGACAAAAGGAGTCAGGCTCTCTTTTTGCAGGGAGCTGTCCATCACGACAAAGGTCTTCTCGTTCTCAATCAACCGGTAATAACTGCGAAAGCTCGCATCAGCTGAAGCCACCTGCAGCGAACCGGTATAGCCCAGACGAGAAAGCCAAGCCTGCATATCATTCATACAAACCACCCAATACGCTATTCTCCCCTGCACCGGTGACATCTTTGAGATCAACTGGCTCTCTATGGATGCGCTTGTACGCCAACCACGCAAATGCCATCGCCTCCAAACTATCTGCATTGGCTGCGATCACCACTTCGGTATTGGGCATCATCACTTTGATGCGTTCGACTAGAAAACTATTTTTTGCGCCGCCGCCGCACAGAAGCAATAGATCTCTTTGAAACTTCAATACTTCATTGGAGATGCTGATGGCAGTCAACTCAAGCAATGTTCTTTGGATATCTGCTTGCCGCTGCTCGTCACCCTGGACTTGACCGATATGCTTGCGCAGCCACTCTTTATTGAATTTTTCTCTGCCGGTGCTTTTGGGATAGTCCTCTTTGAAATAGCTATCATCCAGCATCTTATCCAATAGAGAATAATCTACCTTTCCGCTTTTCGCCCACAATCCGTCTCTGTCATAGTGCAAGTTTTTGTGCTCAGTGATCCACCCATCCATCAATACATTGCCGCAACCCGTATCGTACCCTATCAGCTTCTCAGCAAAAACAGTCAGATTTGCCATGCCTCCGATATTCACAACCGCTATCTTCTGACTCAGATCAGCAAACAAAAAGGCATGAAATGCCGGAGCAAAAGGCGCACCCTCTCCTCCTAGAGCCATATCTTTGCGTCGAAAGTCCGCTGCCACAGATATCCCTGTCTTCACTGCGATGATATTGGGATCACCCAGCTGCATCGAAAAGGGATAGTTCCCGCCAGGCTCGTGCCACACTGTCTGCCCATGAGAGCCTATTGCTCTGATATCAGCAGATTCAAAATCTTCCTGCTCCATCAGCGCATTCACTGCCTCAGCAAACAAAAGCCCCAACCGATGATCCAGCTCCCCTATCTCTGCCAAACTTGTTTGACCTTCTATGGCTGCAAGTATCTCTACTTTGAGTTCACTCGGCAGAAGATACTCCAATGAAGCAATCAGTGTGCAATCAACCTCATTTATCCTGCACAGCGCCACATCCACACCATCCAGACTGGTACCGGACATGAGGCCGATGTAGAGTTCTTCACCTATCACCTCACAACTCGCTGGCATATGCTATCTTTTGCCGCCAAGCATCATCACCCCAAACGACACCGCTGTCCCCAGCACCAATTGCCACGAGAAACCAATCTTCCATTCGATACCAAACATTGCCAAAACATACGATTGCAGGAACAAAACCGTGACAAAACCGCCGATCAATGCCCACAATACCGTTTTTTCACTGCCTCTTTTTGTAAAGACTGCTGCGAAATAGACGCCCAGCAGGCCGGCATAGGCGAAGGCCATGACACCCAAAGCAAAGGTGAGCAGATGCGAATCGGTAGCATGCTGCCAATAGTAACTGAGCATCGCCATCAGGCTCAGCAGGAGAGCGAAGAGCAATACGCCCATTTTTCCCGCCTTGAGGAAATGTGTTTCGGCTGCACCGCCTCTTGCCACTTTCCAGGGGCGGTAGAGGTCCTCAACAGCTACGGAACTCATCGCGCCCAGTACGGAGTTGGTACTCGAAAGGGCGGCCGCTATCGCTCCTACTGTGACAAGTCCCCGCAACCCTTCAGGCATCTCGTTGAGGATATAGTACATCATGATCGTGATCTTGTCGCCCTGGAAATTCTTGTCTACTGTACCCTCAAAACCGGAGAGTTCAGGGTGATGATAATAGAGGTAGAGCAGCAGCCCTATGACCAAAAATAGCAGTGCAACGGGGATAGTGAAAACGATGGAGTAGATCAGTGACTTGGCGCCCTCTGTTTTGTTTTTGCAGCTGAGAACCCTCTGGGTCATATCCTGATCAAGCCCATAAGCGGCGATATTGAGCAGGAGCCAACCAGCAAGGATCGTATAGAGATTGAACCCACCCTTGAAACCGTTGAAAGTCACATTCAAAACAGTCAGTTTTCCTTCTTTGCCAAGGATGTCAACCATTGTCGAGAAATCAGTATGCAAAGAGTAGTAGAGATAGACCAGTACAGCAATCGCTGCGCCGATATAAGTCACTGCCTGGATGATATCGCTGAGAATGACCGATTTGATCCCTCCATAATAGGTATATGCCAGCGCCCCCAGCATCAAAATAACAATTGATATGGCGATATGGGTCGGTGCAATATCCATAAAGAGGATCATCGAGATCGCCAGTGCTCCGATGTAGAGTCGCGCACCGCTGGCGAAAAGTCGCCCGATCAGGAACATCACCCCTGCCTGCTTCTTCGCCCGCGAGCCATAACGCTTTTCAAGCAATTCATAAACAGTTACTGCATTGATCGCATAAAATCGGGGGATCAATACATAAGCAACAAAAATAACGGCAACAAAAGCAGAAAAATAAAAGCCCAAAAAGGTCAAATCTTTCCCATAAGAGTACTCAGGTCCTCCCAAGAAAGTCGCGGCGGACTGGGAGGTCGCCAATACAGAGATCGCCACTGCCAGCATCGGCATCGAATTGGACCCCACAAAATAATCCCGAGTCGTCTCCAGCTTCACGCGACTGAGTATCACAGAGGTGAGGATCAGGATGAGGAAATAGGAGCCGAAGATCATCCAGTCTATCGAGGTAAAAGCACTATGCATCTCTTCTCTTCTACTGTGGTGGTGCTTTGAGATGCAACGGCTTCACTGCCTTACGCACATCATCCATAAAGCGTTTTCCCGGATCACTTTTTACTGTCCTGTACCCCTTGTCTTTCTCAAGCCAGAGTGCCGTCTTTTCCATTTGTCGATACTCGTGGTGTCCTATGAGATACTCGATAGTGGGATATTTCTGCTTGAGGTACTTGACGAGTGCGATATTGGATCTGAGTTGTGCAGGAGTAAGGTCATCCTCCTTGTTATCTTTGCCTCCGACATTCTCCACGCCTATCGCAGAAAAGTTGAGACCGATGACGTGCCGGGCCATATGATTGTCAGGCATCAAACGATAGATGGTGCCGTCACGGGCTACCAGATAGTGTGCCGAAACATTCAGGAGACTGGCTTTGACGATATCTTTGCGGTCGCTTAAAAGCATTTCTGGCTTCAGGCGATGAAATGATTTGTCAAAGCTCATCTCTGCTGTCCAGTGCAGTACAATGATCTTCGGCTCGATTGTAATATCTTTCACCTTTTTCCCATAGTGCTGCAAGATATATGCCTTGGTCATCTCCACGCGTTTTGAACCAAAATCTATCGGTTTGTCGATGATTTGAATCGCCTCTGCACTCCAGCTTACACTCAAGAGAAAGGCAAAAAAAAGTATCATTTTTGTCATAAAATTCCTTCTGTTTTTAGGGATAAAGCAGATATTTTTTTCGTATCTGCTTGAAGTGATTGAGCTCTTTTTGCCAACTCTTTCTGATCGCTGATTCAGATAGACCTGAAGTCACCTGTTTTCTCAGGCTGCTCGTACCTGCCAGTTTATCCATAAATCTATTTTTTAGGAAAAACTTGCGCTTATCGGGATAGTTTTTGTAGGCATCGATCAGATAAGAGAGGTTAAGCTCTTTCTCTCTGCGAATAGTTGTCAAGCTTCGGCTGCTCAGATCTGCGCCCCAGCATTTTTTTCCCTTGAACTTGGGGTATTTGGCACCTGCCCTCGATCGTGGCACAAAACTGAACTTCCGGATACGATACTCCGGAGCACCATAAAGCTCAAAGGGTTTCTTGGTACCGCGCCCTGCCGAAAAAACTGTCCCCTCAAAAAATGCCAGAGAGGGATAGAGGGCGACAGCTCTATCGGTTGGTAGATTGGGTGAGGGCTTGACGGGGAGCGAATAGAAACTCTGGTGCGTATAGTTCGCCAGCGGTATCACTGTGAGCTTCGCCTGCACGCCACTCCGGAGCCACCCTTCTCCATTGAGCATCCGGGCGTACTCTCCGATCGTCATACCATAAACCACCGGCACCGGATCGAGACCGACAAACGAGCGATACTTTTTCTCAAGCACAGGCCCATCGATGTAATGCCCATTGGGGTTGGGGCGGTCAAGCATGATCACAGGGATATGCTGCTGGGCACCCGCCTCCATCACATAATGCAGTGTGGAGAGATAGGTATAAAAGCGGACACCGACATCCTGGATATCAAAAAGGATCAGGTCGATCCCTTTCAGATCCTCTTTGGTCGGTTTCTTATGTTTGCCATACAGAGAAACGATCGGCAGACCGGTTTTGCTGTCGCGGCTGTCTTTGAGATGCTCGCCTGCATCGGAAGTACCTCGGAAGCCATGCTCAGGTGCGAAGATTTTGCGCACTTTGATACCTTTTTGCAAAAGGAAATCAACCAAATGTCTCTTTTTCACCAAAGAGGAGTGATTGACGACCAAGGCGACACTTTTGCCCTTGAGCAGCGGTAGATAGAGACCGGATCGCGCTGCAGCCGGTGTGATATCTCCGCTCCAAAGCATCAATGAAAAAAGAATCAGTAGAAAAATGCTCTTGATTGGCCTGCCTATCATGCGCGTACCCTCGCTTCCATCGCACGCGAAAGCGATACCATGTCGATATTTTCCAGATCAACCCCTGTCGGTACACCCTGGGCGATTTTGCTGAAGCGCAAATTTAATCCCTCAAGCTTATCCTCGATATAGAGGATCATCGTATCCGTAGCGATACTTGGAGGAAAAGCGAAGATCACCTCTTCCACATCTCCTGCTGCATCCTTGAGATGCGATTCATTCAAATCCTCAATGCGGGAGAGCACATAGTAGAGACCATTGAACTCCCCGCTCTCTTCGATCGTCAATATATCTCTGGCACTCTGCACAATACAGAGTATATTGCTATCGCGCTGTTCATCCGAGCAGATCGCACAGAGCTCATCTTCACTCATATTGTGGCACCGGATACAGGGCTGCACCTCATTGACGGCTGTTTCGATCGCGTGAGCAAGCTTCATCGCGTCGAAGCCATCGACCATTGCCATATGGTATGCCAAACGTATCGCAGACTTCTTCCCTATGCTTGGCAATGCCTGCAGTGACTCTACCAGATTTTCAAATGCTTCAACCCGATACCGTTTCAATAGCCAAATACCTTTTGGGCGCTCATACTACTCTTTGACATAATCCACCACTTTGGACTCTATGAGCACATTTTTGAGATATGCGACGACTTTCAAGTGCTCTGGATGAATAGCATAGGCTTCCAGCCCGGCTCTATCATCAAAGGTCGTGATGATACTCATATCCATCGCACGCTCTTTGTCAGAAAAGTTGATACCCACTTCCATGCTCTTGAGTGTCGGAACACTCTCAAGAAGCGCATGAAGCATTTCACTGACTCTTTGCATATGCTCTTTTTTGCCCTCTTCTTTAAAATCAAATAACACAATATGAACAACCATTACTTTTTTCCTTTTGCCCGCACTCTGCAGGTTTAATTTTAAGACACTATTATATCCTATGAAACTCTAAGCTATGCAGAAATGAATAAAATTATGGTAAAATTCGCAAAAAAATTTACCATAAAAGAGAAGAACAATGACAGATGTCGACTACTATGAGATCCTGGAAGTCAGCAGAGATTGCAGCGGAGCAGAACTCAAAAAATCATATCGCAAACTGGCGATGAAATACCACCCCGATCGTAACCCGGGCGATAAAGAGGCAGAAGAAAAGTTCAAACAGATTAACGAAGCCTATCAAGCCTTGAGCGACGAAGAGAAACGATCCATCTATGACCGCTACGGCAAAGAGGGACTCAATCGTCAAGGCGGTGGCGGATTTGGCGGCGGAAGCATGGACGATATGATGGATATCTTCAACTCCATGTTTGGCGGCGGTGGCGGATTTGGCGGCGGATTTGGACAAGCCAGACGCGACCCCAGCCAAAAGTATGCACTTGACTTCGAAGTTGAGCTCTCACTGGCGTTTCATGAGGCAGTCTTTGGGTGCAAAAAGCAGATCGATATCACCTACAAGACACCCTGTGGCGACTGCAAGGGTACCGGTGCCAAAGATGGCAAACTCCAAACCTGTGACTATTGTGGCGGTCAGGGCCAGGTCGTGATGAGACAGGGGCCTATGACATTTGCACAGACATGCCCCAAGTGTCATGGTCAGGGTAAAAAAGTTGTCGAAAAGTGCCCGACCTGTCATGGCAAAGGCTATCTCAACAAAGATGAGACGATCACTATCGATATCCCAGCCGGTGTAGATAGCGGAAACAGGCTTAGAGTACAGGGGCATGGCAATGAAGATCGCCACGGCCGCAGAGGCGACCTCTACCTTACTTTTTATGTCGAGGAGGATGAAAACTTTGTCCGAAACGGCAGCGATATCTATATTGAAGTACCTGTCTTTGTCACCCAGGCAATCCTTGGAGGAGAGATCACCATACCGTCACTCGATGGCGAGCTTCAGCTTGAACTCAAACCCGGCACCAAAGACAAAGAGCAGTTTGTTTTCAACCATGAAGGGGTTGTTGATGTCCATAGCAAAAGAAAAGGCCGCCTCATCGCCCAGGTACAGCTAAAGCTTCCCAAGAAACTCAATGAGGAGCAGAAAGAACTACTTTTGAAGCTCCAGGAGAGCTTTGGTGTCGAAAGCAGTCCGCACAAAAGCACACTGGAAAATGCTTTTGATCGCGTCAAAGGATGGTTCAGGGGAGAGTAGATAAAAGCAGAGAGGATTTAACGTTTGCTCTTTTTTTCGGAATCCTCCCCTTCATCTGCTTCTGCCTCTACCTCCGCTTCAGTTTCTACCTCATCAGGCTCATAAGCGATTAGATTTTGGCTCATGGTCTGCTCTTTGAGTATACCGACCAAATCACGCCTCACAAGCTCGTTTGCACCCTCATCAGCGATAATTTCAAGCATCCTGCCTACCTTTTCATGATGCTGTGCCGCTGCCTGCATCATCGCGTCATGCTTGAGTTTATCCTCATGCATTTTGGCTTCAACTAGTTTGTTTTTTCGATGGATCAGATACCATACCAAGAGTGCGATCAGGATGACTCCGGCCACCATAGCTGTCACAATCAAGTAAAAGAAAAAGTCTTTTTCGTTTGTCTGTACCAAACGTTTCTCTTTGGAGGCGGCGATCTCTTTTTGTGTTTGTTGAGCCTGCAAGTGAACCTCTTTTGCAGCAATGACCTTCTCTTTTTCGGCTTCAGATTCGATACGCTTGACCTTCTCTTTTGCTTCTGCTTCTATCTTTGCCAGCTGAAGATTCTCTTCGGTCTTGAGTTTTGCCAGTGCCAACTCTTTTTTGTAATTCTCCTCTCTCTCTTCTCGTGTTTTTCGCTTCACTGCTGTTGATGCAGTATATCCCGTCGGTATTGTATGGTAGGTATCATTGATCATCTTGACCGACTTGTTTTCCCCCTGGTTGCACCCCATCAACAAAAAAACAGCCAACAAGAGTAGAATACTATATCTCATCTACAACACCTTCTGATGAAGAATAATCTTATCTTCCGAATGTTCAAGATCACCCTGACAATGCCGTGCATCATAGGCGATCACAAAGATCTCATCTCCAGGCTGAAGATAATTCATTTCTCCAAAATCAGCATAAGCCGTAGCACCGATCGTAATCAATGCTTCATTGGGATAGGCGCACTCCTTCAGATGCATACGGATATTTTCAAGCGGGCCAAAATCCTCCTGTTCATTCATCTTTTCAATCAGCCAATCGACAAGCTTCTCATAAAAGTATGAATACCCCAGCAGGGGTGTATCTACACCATACGTATGCAGCACGCCATCCCGCTTCACAAAAGAGCAGAGATGGTAGTGGTCCATAATGCCGCCTTGTGAAAATTTGTCGATTGCGACCCACTTGTGCCCTATCCCCTTGGAGTCGCTTGACCAGCTCTTCTTTTCAGAAATCTTTTTTGCACCCTCTTTGCGTATCGTACAGTCATTAAATGAAGTAAATGCTTTCGCATCCAATCCAACAACGCTATGATCCTTATCATAATGGATATGAAAATGCACCGCTATTTCCGGCTCTACCTGCGCATTGGCTTCATAAGAGGGAAGCGTCAAGGTTTCTCTCTCGACAGGGTATACCCCTAGAAAACTTTCGTGATCAGGCAGATAAAAAGGAAAGATACCTTTGGGTGCATCAGGCTCATTGGTGCTCACATTCTCAAAATCTTTCAACTCTCCGGCTTGCTCCAGATGGTGTGCAAAATTGCCGGCAACACCCAAGCCGATTACATCTAAAAGTTTCATACTGATTTTCCTATTGTTTGGTTATTGGATAATTGATAGTATAACTCAGTGAAGTTTATAGCAAGGTGTCAAGAGGTTGATAGAGACATACGAGATAAACGACGAGAGAGTAGCCTCATCGTTTGAAGAAAGGAATTACCCTGCTACTGTATCTTTGAGCGTTTTGCCAATCTTGAATTTTGGAGCGGTATGTGCCGGCTTAGTATATGTCTCATTTTTACCCGGTATTTTCCCACTTTTTTCAGCTACTTCCACTGTCGAAAATGTACCAAATCCCACAAGAGAGACACTCTCTTTTTTTGCCAATGCCGCAGTCACTGCATCCGTAAATGCTTTCACTGCCTTATCTGCTGCCGCTTTCGTGTCATAGCCGCCAACTTCTTGTACCAGCTCAATGAATTCCGCTTTTGTCATACTTCTTCCTTATATGAATTTTCGATCAATAGAGTATAACAAAAAATCTCTTTTCGTACAAGCAAAATCCCACTATATCAGATAAACAGGGGTTTTCAAGAGATTATTGCACAAAGTTTGATTTATGTATGCCAGGATAAGGTCAAGTATTATTGAATAAAAGAGTATGAAAAGGTTTGCTAGCTAAATTAAAAGATGGTGCGGCAGAGAGGATTTGAACCTCCACACCCGTAGGGCACTACCCCCTCAAGGTAGCGTGTCTACCGTTCCACCACTGCCGCGTAGACTTGATAGTATCTGCTACTATCTACACTTATTCAAAGTTGTGACGGCATTATACCGTCACAAGCTTAAGAAGACTTTTCTTAACCGAGGAATGGGTTAGCGTAAAGTGCGATCAGTGCAATAACAAGTGTATAGATAACCTGTGCTTCGATCATCGCCAATGCGATAAACATTGTTGTCATCAATTTACCGCCAAGACCAGGGTTTCTGGCAGTACCGGCGATGGTTGCCGCAGAAGCGTTACCCATACCGATAGCACCGCCAAGAGCAGCAAGACCAAGACCAACACCTGCAGCAACGACAGAGTACGCTTTGATCATAGATTCGCCATCTTCACCAGCGAAAGCAACAGCACCAAGTGCCAAGAAAAGCAAGAAATACTTTTTCATTTATATATCCTTATAAGATTTGGTGGGTTTAGAGTCCCCGTTACGACTGCATCTCGAACTCATTTCGGCTTGCGTAAATACAGACTTCTGTACCAACAGCCACATCAATGCCACTGTTTCCCTACTTTGATTTCAATCAACGAAATGATTATATCCAAAGAGCTTTTAATCCTCTATTAATTAAGATATTCAGGTGTTGCCAATCCCACTTTTTTACCATTTTGATCCATGACGACTACGTCGATCTCATCGCCTTCCCGGTAGCGTTCGGAGAGATTGCTGACTCTCTCTTTTGATATTTTAGAAATATGCAGCAGCGCATCAAAACCGTCAGGCATCTCTACGAAAATACCAAAATCAACAATTTTTTTCACTTTTCCATGATAGACTTTTCCCAATTCGTAGATCGATTGTTTTTTAATGGGTGCATCAGCAATAGTGAGAATGTGTTTTTTGGCGGCATGCACCTTCTCTTTGTCTTCACCTGTCACTTTTACACCGCCCTGCTCACGATCAAGATCGATGCTGACTTCAAATTTTTCGATTATCTCTCTGATGGTAGCGCCCGCTTTTCCTATGATATCTACGATTTTTCCGGGATGTATAGTGAAAAATTCTGTACTCGGCAATGCTTCACTCGGCTGGACGCACTCTTCTGCCTTGTCCATCAAGTCAAGAATATGATTCTTGGCCCTGCTTGCTTTGTTTAATGCATCCTCCAAAACTTTCAAATCAATACCGCCCAGCTTGATATCCATCTGAAGCGCCGTAAATCCATCTCTGGTTCCCGTCACTTTGAAGTCCATATCACCATCATGGTCCTCCAGCCCCATAATATCCGTCAGAACGGCATAATGCTCTCCCTCACTCACCAGACCCATCGCAACACCGGCAACGAGCTTGACGATATCCACATCTGCAGACCGCAGTGCCAGCGAACCGCCGCACACAGTAGCCATAGAGGACGATCCGTTACTCTCCAGCACTTCCGATACGAGACGGATCGTACCGTCATGCTGCAGGTCGATGACCGGCTCCAGAGCTCTTTTTGCCAAATTGCCATGTCCAAGCTCCCGACGTCCCGGAGAACTCATCGGCTTTGCTTCTCCGACACTGAATCCGGGAAAATTATAATGCACCATAAAGCGCTCAGATTGACTCTTCCTGCTGGTGATCAAATCAAAAAGCTGTGCATCTTTAGCATCTCCCAGTGTTGCTGTCACCAAGACCTGTGTTTCACCTCTGGTAAAAAGACATGAACCATGAACACTGGGAAGCAGACCGGTTTCAATAGAGATCGGGCGCACTTCATCCAATCCTCGTCCATCAGCCCTTATCTCTTTGTCAAGTATCATTTCTCGAACAATACTTTTCTTATACTCTGCCAGCACTCTCTTGACCAACACTTGATCCCCTTCACTCCCCCTGGCTTCCCAAGCGGCAATGACTTTTTGTTTGAGCTTGGAAAATGCGGTACTTCTCTCGCTCTTCGCCATAGACATGATGGCGTCATTGACATCATCCTTGAACTGATCGGCAATAAAATGGTAGAGATCGGCATCGATTTTTTCATCCTCCAGCACAAACTCCAAAGGCTCCCTCACAAATGGTCGAAATGCCGTCTCATAGCTCTGGGTAGCCTCCTTGATTGCTCCCGTAGCCACTGAAATAAGATCGATCAATTCCGCCTCCCCCAGTTCATTGCATTCTTGATGCTCCAAAATGATGGGTGCTTCCGGCATCATAGGGTCTATAATATCCATCTCGATATCATCGATCTTCTCTGAAGCCAAAGCGCGCATCTCTATCATCAGGAGATCTTCACCGCTGCCTACGACATAAAGGTCCAGAGTACTCTCTGCCAGTTCGGAAAGCTTAGGGTTGATGACGGTTTTCCCATCGATCTTGCCGATACGTACTGCTGCTACACTCTGAGTCACGGGAAGATCGGAAACAAAGAGTGCAGCCGATGCAGCTTGCAATGCAGCGACTTGCATATCTACTTCGCTATCACTACTTACGACCATAATTGTAATCACAACTGGATAGTAAAACCCCTTGGGGAAAAGAGGCCTCAAGGATCGATCTACAATCCGCGATGTCAATGTCTCAAAATCACCCGGCTTACCTTCACGTTTCATGAAACCGCCGGGTATTTTTGCAGCAGCGTAGGATTTTTCAACATACTGCACAGTCAAGGGAAGAAAATCTTCACCGGCAGGCTTCGGATCAACGGCAACCGCCGCAATCAACGTAGCCTTTCCGGATTGATATATCACTGCACCGCTGCTCTGTTTGGCTATTTTATCAAACGTGTATTGTTCGTTTAAATGATTCACATTGAGCTCTACAATTTTTTCATTCATGGTTCTAATTTTCCTTTTTATATTGCTTCTTCATGTCGGTTACACCATTGGCATCAATGATCTCTTGCAATGTGTCAAATTCAATTTTTTCAAGTCTCTCATAATAGTATTCTATCGAAATATAATCACGAATACGGTAAGGACAGAAGACACCATCACATAGACTCAAAAGATTATCATAAACCGTTTGATCCAGGACAGGAGCCGCCACATAAACACTTTTGACGCCCAGCTCGATCATTGATTTGAGTGCGACTGTCATCGTCAGTCCTGTCTCAATAGACTCGTCAGCCAAAATAACGTTTTTTCCCCTGAGAGCTCTGAGCGGTATTCCTTTGCGGTACTTATACACATAGGAGAGCACCTTCTCCTCATAATTACGATTGGCTTCACTATAGACATAATCTTCATCAATTTCAAAGGCATCAATGAGTGCTTTGTTCATCACCATATCTTCCGTTTCACTGATGATCGCGATCTCAAGTTCTGGATTGTTGGGTGCCACAATCGGTTCTGAGAGAAGGATATCCATCTGGGCATGCAGCGCTCTGGATATCTTCTCCGCAAAAAAAACACCCCCCTCGCTCACCCCGATCACGACCGTACTGAACGACTCGAAAAGATTTGAAGGGATGATCTCTATCAGCTCTGCGGCTGCTGCTTCTCTGTTTTGAAAAATCACACTAGAATCTGAATCGCTTGGCATAATCCGCTCCTGGAAACTGTCGACTGATCTCTTCATCGTCAAATACGTATCGAAAATCTTCAATATAGTGCATCAGCAGATCATAGGCTTGATTGATTTTTTCCATATCCTCTGCACTCCCCCCTTGATCAGGGTGATACTTTTTGGCAAGGAACCGATACTGTTTTTTGATATCATCTTTGGTGATCAGTGTGGGGAGTCCCAAGATATCAAGTGCATTTTTTATTTTTGTTCTAATCTCATTTGCCTATTGATATCTTTCCATCTCATTGCTTGAGAGTCCCACTCCGCCAAAAGGCACAAAATTGACCTGAACTGTAAAAGTATTATCCAAGATAGAATCTGCACCATCATTTGCTTCGATAGGTCGAATATCCTGCCTGAGACCCAGAGAAATATTCCAACAATCTCTACTGTAGCTTACGCCTAATCGGTACTGTGAACTCAGCTCCTCGTCGATATCATAGACAAAGCCGCCCTGAACACGAATCTTATCTGTAATTTTGAATTCAACATTAAGGCTGACATCATTGTTGTATTTATGCTCTTGAACCTCATCATTCTCATCATAGTCATAGCCTCTCTGAAAAGAGTGCCTCAATGATGCCCCGTATCCATCGTGCGACCAGCTGATTTCACTTGACATCTCTTTGATTTTATTAAACTCAAAACTATAAAGCAAAATATTATAGAACTTCCAATCATCTAAATTGAGCTCCATCTCATGGGCAAAATCCCCAAACTTATACTCCTCTTTTTCCGGATAGTAATTTTGGGTAAATCGCTCATAAAAGACCATATTGCCGGAGTTATCATAGAAATACTGGCTAAGCTTTAGCGCAATGTTCTGTGCTTCTAATCCGGGTGCGTAGAGACGCCTCTGATCCTCTTCCAACTCTTCAAAGGGCACAGGTGACTCCACGCCATTGCCCGGAATACTGTAAGCAATAGAGGGTTGGAGCACATGGATAAAGTCAGTATACTCTTTGGTTAAATCACTATAGAGCTTGATCCGGCTGATGGCATTATAGTATTGATAATGATCCTCTGCAAACTCGCCATTTGCAAAAAGCAGTGTATTATAGTAAAGATCCTCTTTTAGTGAGAGTGTGACAAAATCATCAAAAAAAGTATGGGTATACTCGATCGGGGCATAAAATTCAGCCACTTTCAGTGTCGTCCCTTTTTGACGTGTATAGTTATTCATCGTCAAGTCCAAGCTGTATGTCAAACGGTCCAATACAAATGACTTGAGATATTTATGGAGCTGAAGCGTAGGAAGAGTCTGCATCGTCTCATCATTGTCTTCTGCCCGATTGTCATAGAAGTATTTGGCATAGAGTCCTCCGGAAAAATCCTCATTATGCAAGAAATAGTTTAGCCTGGACTCCTGAAAAGAAGAGCTGCCAAAGTGGCCCATTTGACTCTTCTGCAGATAGATATAATCAATATCATTGAGGAGTATTGCATTTAGATAGATGCCATCAACGACATTGCTTCCCGCAGGGAAAAGCCGGCTGAGTATGCTGGATGAATCGTATAGGGCTTCGAGTCCATAGTGCGAATCATTTTTCATATCATTTTCTGCAGTGTAGTCTGCTGTATCTTTGAAGTATCCCAAACGGATAGCACCGCCTGAATACGGAGAATCCACAAAGCGTAACGTTCCATAGATACCGCCTCCTCTTATACTGCGCACCTGTGGCCTCAATTCGACATCCCAGTTTTCTGATGCCGCCCAATAGATCGGCTGCTCATAGACAAATCCATCTGTTTTGGAATAGCCGAAACTCGGGAAAAGGAGTCCGGAGCTTCTCTCTTTGTGCGTCGTGAAACCCAGGTAGGGAGTATAGAGGAGAGGCACATCCCAAAGCTTCATCTTCACATTCCGCATCGTCATATAGTGTGCTTCTCCATCGTAGTGTGCACTTCCGGAATAGAGCGACCAGTCTTTACTGCCGGGGTCACAACTGGACATCATTGTCGGACCAAAGGTCATATTTTGACCCTCTTTTGTCGCATGATCTGAATAAACCCAGATGTCATTATTGTCTGTCATAAAAATATTTTTGAATGTTACTTTTTTTGACTCGGTATTGATCTTCATCTCTTTGGATTCGATTCGACTACCTTTATAACCAAGGAGTTCATTCTTTTTTCCATCAAGTGTCAAAATATGACTTGTTTTGTCATAGTGTGCTGATGACGACTGGATCGTGCTGTCGCCATAATGCACCACAACATTGCCTTCAGCCGTGACCACATTGTCGGTCGCAGAGAGGTTTTCCGCCATAATTTCAATTTTTTCATTTTGAGCCGCAAAAGCAGATGAAAAAAGTATAAAAAATAAGTAACATTTACGCATCGATTACCACACATCCTGTTAATTTGTCGTGCAACGTCTGCACCATAGGGTTGAAGAAAGCCATCGCAAAGCCCAAATAAAAGAAGGTTTCGCTCACAATTCTCAAAGAAGCACGCGAGAGTGCAATATGCAGTTTTGGAATATCACCTGTTTGTTGTGTGACGACCTTGATCTTCATCATATATTTTCCCAGTGTCATTCCACTCTGCCAGACAAATAGGGTATGGTAGAGGATCTTGATTGTCACAATGATCAAAAAGTTTTCCGTCAAAAAAAGATTGACCTCCTCTACTGTCCGAAGTGAAGCCAGCTGTGACCAGAAAATAGCCAGAAACAGAAAACTGACAACCAGATCATCGATCACAAAGGCACCCACTCTTTTTTTGGGTACTGCGATCTGCTCCTGGTTTTGGACAGAATTTGATTGTATCATGTTTCGAGTCCAAGAGCCTGGTATGCGATATCTGTCCGGCACTGCTTCCCTATGAAGTGCACCTGTCCGCAGAGCATATATGCTTTATCATGTGCCTCTTTAATCGTATCCCCGATCCCGACACAGACGAGCACACGTCCACCGGTAGCAAAAAGCTTATCTTCTTCACCACGCCCTACTCCTGCAAACGAGATATGCGCATTGGACGCGATATCATTGTGCACAATATCATCGATGATGATCTCTGCCGGCTCAGAGCTTTTGTAGGGGTACTCTTTGCTTGCCATCACCACACCAACCGCATGCTTGTCATAGAATGCTATTTGGGCGCTGCTCAGGTCGCCCGTTGCAGCTTTGTAAAAGAGCTCACTGGCAGGAGACTTCAGCAGAGGCATCAGGACTTCACACTCCGGATCTCCAAAACGTACGTTGTATTCCAAAATGATCGGTTCTCCTCCGACAACCATCACACCGATAAAAAGAACACCGGTAAAAGGCATCCCCTCTTCTTTCATCCCCTTGAGTGTAGGTTCGATGACTCGCTCTTCAAGCTTGCGATAGATCGTGTCATTGACCAGTGGTGTGGGGGCGTAAGCACCCATCCCTCCGGTGTTGGGCCCCTCATCGTTATCCAAAAGACGCTTGTGATCCTGTGCAGCAGGGAGCACAACATAGTCATGACCGTCGCACACAGCAAAAACAGAAAGTTCATAACCATCCAAGAACTCTTCGATGACAATCTTTGTACCCGCATCACCAAAAGAGTTGCCCGAAAGCATCTCCCCCGCCGCCCTCTTGGCCTCATCGTGCGATTGTGCAATAATAACACCTTTGCCACCGCAAAGGCCATCTGCCTTGACAACGATCGGTATCTCAAGGCTATTGATGAATCCATAGGCATCTTCAAGAGAATCCGTCTCGACATAACGGGCTGTAGGGACGCTGTGACGCGCCAGGAAATTCTTCATAAAGATTTTGGAACCTTCCAGTTGCGCCGCCTGAGCCGTAGGGCCGAAAATGGTCAAGCCTCTCTCTTGAAACAGGTCCACTATCCCCTCTACCAAAGGTGCTTCTGGCCCTACGATTGTCAGATCAATCCCCTTGGCTTCGACAAAATCTGCCAGCTTTGAAAAGTCATCAATGGCAACATTTTCACCCAGTTTGTCAGAAGCACCGTTTCCCGGAGCAAAATACAAACGACCTACCTTTTCATCTCTCTTCAGGGCCAAACCAATCGAATACTCACGACCTCCACTCCCAACGATCAATATATCCATACTTTGCTCCGAAAAATTAGTGGTTAACGATTAAGAATGACAATAATTTACATTTACACGAGAATTGTAGAAATTATTAATCGTTAATAAGGCCCGGATAGCCGTTCTGTTTATCAGTCGGCCCTAATAAGCCAACGGTGCAGGAGAGAGCAGATCTTCAGGGGGCAGATCCTCGCCGGCAACCCGGCTCAAACGGAAATGCCCACACACCGACCCGACTACATATCCCACAAAAACTAAATGTTGGACCCCATATACAGTGATCGAACTATCCAGGTAAAAAATTATAGCCTATTAGAGATTACAGTAGAGTAAAAAGATCACGGTAAAGCCAATGCTTTTTCGAGACATGCATCTATCAGGGGCTCATCAGCAACCACATAGCTGCTTTCTGCAGGAAGATGTGTTTTTGTTGATTGGCCGATCACAACAGCAGTATAGCTCTGCTTCCAGTTAAAATTTGCGAGGAAACAGTGGATGGTCGAGGGTGATGTGAAGATAATGACCGATGATTCCGGGGGTTGATGGTCAGATCGATACTGGATACAAGAGGTTCGGTAGATCGTCTGCTCCTGCAGTTCGATACCACTGCTATGAAGATACTCTTTGCTTTCAAAAGATATTTTTTCAGGCCGGAGATAGAGGATACGACGATCGTGGAGAAAACTGACAATATCTTTGGCCAGCTGCTCCCCATAAAAGTTCTCGGGCTGAAAGATCACGCTGCCTCCCAGTCGCTCTATCTGCCTCCTGGTCGCCGGGCCAATGGCGATAGAGGGGAATTTTTTCCAGTTCGGATCGATAGCTTCTGCCGTCACAACCGCCTGTTTGGAGGTAAACATGAGCGTATCGCAAACAGAAAAATCAATACGGTCGGCGACTGTTTCAAAGGTGATCATTGGGAGAGAATGCGTACCTTCCCGAGCCTTGGGAGAGAGCAGATAGATGGGACGATTAGCTGCCAATCCGCTTTTCCAATTCAGTAACAGGAACACCATGGAATAGTGCTTCATTCATCTCTTCGTCATCATAGGGGTCAAAATGCGGCGTGATGACCCAGCGCCTCTCAGGCTCCAGAGCCATGATCGCATTCTCGACTTCGTGTGCTATCTGATGCGCTTCGAGCAGGTTCATATCGGGTCGCAGTACCATATGAAACTCGATGAAGTTTGTGGTGCCGTCTGTCCGAGTCTTCAGCCAATGATAGCCTGTCACCTTCTTGTGCTCAGAGATGATTTTTTCTATCTCGTCCACGATCTCTTTGTCCAGTGCACGATCGAGCAGTATCATGACACCCTCCTCGATGATCTCGTATGCTGAATAGATAATATACATACCGATCGCCAAACCAAACAGGGCATCAATGATGTCCAATCCTGTCAGGTACACCAAGCCCAATGCCAGCAGAACCGCACCATTGCTCCAGAGGTCTGTTTTGTAATGCAGTGCATCTGCCTTGATCACGATACTCTTTGTCTCTTTGGCAACGCGCATAAGATACTGCACCAGCAAATAGGTTACTGCGATCGAAAAGAGCATCACCACGATCGAAGGCCCCAGCAATCCTGTCGTCGATCCATCGATCATCTTTTTGACTGATTCATAGATGATATAGAGACCGGAGATAGTGATCACGGTCCCCTCGATCACACCTGCAAGTGCCTGTATTTTTCCTTTTCCGTATTGGAAGAATTCGTCGGGATGCTCTTCTGATTTTTTGATGGCAAAAAAGTTGAAGATGGAGACAACCGAGTCGAGCATCGAGTCGATCGCCGATGCCAATACAGCAATCGATCCGCTTGCGACACCTATCGCAAGCTTGACGATCACCAGAACAACTGCCACAGAAGTGGAAACAACGGTAGCCTTTTTTTGTGGCGACATGATACTGTTTGGCATGGAAATCCTTTTCTTTTGGGCTATTTACAGCGCTCTGCTTGCAATTTTTGCCACCCTGCTTGCAAAGGAGGATTTGTCTTTGGGCTCCATTCCCTCAGAGAGCTTGGCACTGTCAAGCAGTATCCATGCGATATCACTGAAGAGTGCATCATCTTTCAAGTCGCCCAGTTTTTTGATCATATGATGTTCAGGGTTGATCTCCAGGATCAGGGGAGTCTCCGGTACTTCCTGACCCATCTGGCGGAACATATGTGCCATGCCTGCCATAGGATCGGAGCTATCTTTGACGACACAGCTGGGGCTTTCGGTCAAACGCGTTGTTGTTGTGACATCCTTGACTTCATCTCCCAGAACATCTTTGATTTTTTGGGTCAACGACTCATACTCTTTATTGAGCTCCTCCTTCTCCTCTTTGCTGAGGCTGTCCGGCGCATCGATCGTAGTGACATCTTTGAACTCCCACTCTTTATAGCTTCCGATCGCAGGCGTAACAATCTCATCGATCTCCTTGTCGTCCATGACAAGTACTTCGATATCCGCTTTCCTGTATGCTTCAAGAAGTGGCGAGTGTTTCAGCACGTTCTCATCTTCTCCAATGATATAGTAGATCTCTTTTTTTGTCTCCCCTTCACGTTCGCCCGCACGCTTGAGATAGTCATCCAGAGATGTAAGTGCTTCTGCTTTTGTGCTCTTGTATCGCACGATTTCGAGCAGCATCTCTTTATTGGTATGGTCCGTATAGATACCCTCTTTGATCACCTTATTGTATTGTGATGTAAAGGTTTCAAGTTTTTCACCATCAAGTTTTTTAATAGCTCCGAGTATCTTCTTGACAGAGTTTTGTTTGATGTTGGCAAGGATACGGTTTTCCTGAAGGATCTCTCTGCTGATATTGAGCGGAAGGTCTTCACTGTCGATGACTCCTTTGACAAATCTCAGATAAGCTGGAAGCAGCTCTTTGTCGTCATCCGTAATGAAAACGCGTTTGACATAGAGCTTGACACCCGGCTGATAATCCGCCCTGTACATGTCCATCGGTGCTGTTTTGGGAATATAAAAGAGTGTAGTAAACTCCTGCGCACCCTCTACTTTGTTGTGAATATAAGTCAATGGCTTATCATCACCATGTGCGATTGATTGATAAAATTCGACATAATCTTCCTCTTTGAGCTCTGATTTGGGAAGTGTCCAGAGTGCAGTTGCCGCATTGATCTGCTCCGACTTTTTAACTGTTTCTGTTTTCTTCTCATCCCCCTCTCCAGTCGTCTCCTCTTCGGAGTAGTTGAGGACAATAGGATAGGCGATATGGTTGGAATACTTTTTGACCACTTCTTGGGTCCGCCACTTATCCAGGAACTCTTTTTCATCTTCTTTGAGCTTGATATAGATAACAGTCCCATGCTCCTCTTTGGTGACCGGCTTGATCTCATATTCACCTGTTCCGTCAGTACTGAACATATACGCCTGGTCTTCACCGGCTTTTTTGGTGATGACATCGACTTTATCGGCCACCATGAAAACAGAATAAAAACCTACACCGAACTGCCCTATGAGATTACTGTCTTTCTTGGCATCTCCTGTCAGACTTTCCACGAATGATTTTGTACCCGATTTGGCTATCGTACCCAGGTTGTTGATCAGGTCTTCTTCATTCATTCCGATACCGTTATCTCCGATCGTTAAAGATCCATCCTCTTTGTCCAGACCGATACTGATTTTTCCGGACCACTCTTGTTCTTTGAATTTTTCATCCGTCAAACGGATATAGTTGAACTTGTCCAAGGCATCGCTTGCATTTGAAATCAATTCTCGTATAAATATCTCTTTATTGGAATAGAGTGAGTGCGTCATCAGCTTAAGAAGCTGACCTATTTCTGTTTGAAATTGATGTTTTGCCATCGTATTCTCCTTTTTTTCTATCATAATTTTTCGGGATTATACACAAAAAGGAGATAAATTTCAAGCATTTACGAAGAAAAGCTTAGCGATGACGACTAAAGGTAAGGAAAACACCTTGCGTAGTCTGTCTCGTCTACTCCCACTCTATGGTGGCAGGCGGCTTGGAGCTGATATCATAGACGACTCTATTGATCCCGTCAATTTCGTTGATAATCCGGCGACTCATCCCCTCCAGTACATCGTGGGGGATATGCGCAAAGGTCGCCGTCATCCCGTCGACTGATTCGACCATACGGATGCAGACAGTATTGTCATACGTACGATTATCTCCCATCACACCGACAGACTGGACATTGAGCAGCACAGTAAAAGCTTGCCAGACTTTGTCATAATAGCCTGTAGCCTTCAGCTCTTCCTGCATGATCGCATCCGACTCGCGCAGCAGCCTCAAAGCCTCTGCATTGACTTCTCCCATGACCCGAATCGCCAACCCCGGACCGGGGAAAGGATGTCTGCCGATCATATCTTTGGGGAGTCCGAGCTCCAAGCCCAATTTGCGCACCTCATCTTTGAAAATCTCCCTGAGCGGCTCGACCAGTTCGAATGTCATCCAGTCCGGAAGCCCGCCGACATTGTGATGCGATTTGATCGTTTTGGATGGACCTTTGACTGAGACGGATTCGATCACATCGGTATAGAGTGTCCCCTGGGCAAGAAAAGCTACATCTTGATGTTTTTGTGCCTCTCTATCAAAAACTTCGATAAAGGTCTCTCCGATGATTTTTCGTTTCTGCTCAGGATCTGTAATACCCTCAAGCTTATCCAAAAACTCTTTTTGGGCATTGATCGTGATAAGAGGAATATTCAGCATTTTGAACATCGTCTTCACCTGATCCGCCTCATCTTTACGCAGCAACCCCTGATCAACAAAAACAGCAATCAGCTGCTCGTCAGGCAGGGCTTCGTGGAGCATCGCCGCAACAACCGAACTATCCACGCCTCCGCTGACACCGCAGAGTACTTTTTTGTCACCGACCTGTTTTTGAATCGCTGCGATCTTCTCTTTAGCGAAACTTCCCATATTCCAGGTACTTTCACAAGCACAGATATATTTGGCAAAATTTTTGAGCAGCTTGACACCTTCGACAGAGTGATGCACCTCAGGATGGAACTGGAGAGCATAGATCTGTCTCTTCTCATCCGCAATGGCCGCATAAGGTGAATTTTCACTGGTACCAATCACCTCAAAGCCATCCGGAAGCCTCTCCGCCTTGTCACCATGGCTCATCCAGACGATCGATTGATCTTCGATATTTTTGAAGATCGGCGAATCCTCTTTGACGATTTTCAACTCTGCTTTGCCATATTCGTGATGATCAGCAGGGATGACTTCTCCACCAAAGTGCTGCGTAATCAGCTGCATCCCATAGCAGATACCCAGGATTGGAAGCCCCAGTTTCCAGATGCCCTCATCGGGTTTATATGCATCTTCGGCATAAACCGATGCCGGCCCACCTGAAAAGATGATGCCTTTGGGTGCTCTGGCTTTGATCGCTTCGATCTCTTCCCGATAGGGAACGACTTCGCAGTAGACCCCACTCTCTCTTAGTTTTCTCACGATCAGTTGTGTATATTGTGACCCGAAATCCAATACGATAATAGGAACCTGCTTCATATTTACCTCTGCTTTCTACTGTTTTATATTCATATGTGAGATTACCCTCACCCCGATATCATTGTCTATCCCGATCTCTCTCAATCTTCTCTAATAGAGCCCCATTATTTCAAACTGAACATACCATAGTGCGATCGAAACAATATATCCTGCCAAAATCGTCCAGGCAAACTTCATATGAGAGCCGAAGGTATAGATCCCTCTAAGTCGGCCCATCACACCGACACCGGCAGCAGAGCCAAAGCTGATCAGGCTGCCTCCGACACCGGCAGTCATCGTGACAAGCATCCACTGATCCAGACCCATTTCGGGGCTTGCCTTCAGGATCGCACTCATCACAGGAACGTTATCAACGATTGCAGAGAGGAATCCGACACCGATATTGGATGCAGTCGGACCGATAAGACCATAGAGGTCATGGATATAGTTCAAAAAGCCCAGATAGTGCAACGCGCCGACAGCAGAGAGGATACCAAAGAAGAAGAGCAGCGTATCGTTCTCGATCTTCTCCATATTGATAAAAACATCAAATCCATCTGTACTGCGTGCTGTCAAACGATAAGAGTAGAGCTTCAGCAGCGCCAATCCAAACATCATACCCCACATCGCAGGGAAGTGGAAAAATTGATGCCCCAATACAGCGATCAGGATCGTTGATGCGCCCAGCCAGACGACTACCATCCCACCCTTTCGGATCTCGGGTTTCTTTTCAGACTCCGCATCAAAAGGAGGCTGCCCTTTCGGAACAGCCATACTGAGGAGCCAGGCTGTAACCGCCCAGCCGGAAATGGAAGGCACAAAGAGGAAAAGGAAGTCGGCAAACTCACCTTTCTCCGCCGTCCACGCCATCAGGGTGGTGATATCACCAAAGGGACTCCATGCACCGCCGGCATTGGCGGCTACGACGATGTTGATCGCGCCGGGAACCAAAAAGGCATGATTTTTTTTGTCGATCGTAAACAGCACTGTCGAGAGGATCAGTGCTGTCGTCAGGTTGTCTGCGACCGGCGAAATGAAGAATGCCAGCAATCCTGTCAACCAGAAGAGCTTCTTGTAAGTATAGCCCTTGGAAACAAGCTGAAACTTCAATGATTCAAAAACACCCCGTTCGATCAATGTCTCAATATAAGTCATCGCGACAAAGAGGAAGAAGAAGATTTCGGCGATCTCTTCAATCAACAATTTCATTTCATGGTGCAGTGGCTTGGGATCCATGCCATTGAAAGCATAATATATCCCGATCAGCATAAACATAGACGTACCGGCAAAGAGTGCCGGTTTCGCCTTGTTGATCTCATATTTCTCTTCTGTCGCGATAAAGTAGTACCCGATCACAAAAACAGCGAGGGCAAGTATCCCCACCCAGCTCGTTGTCAAGTCAATTCCGTGCATCTCATCTCCTGTGCTGATATAATAGTCGATGTTTCTATACATCTTCTTCTATGTAATGTGTTCCCAGAGACTTTTTCCGTGCAAGCGCCGCATCGACGATCGCTGATGCGGTATTGAGTCTCAGTTCAAGCAAACGGCCGATCTCTTTGTTCTTCATATCGTAGATCAAATTTTTGGCTTCATGCAGCCCCTTTCTGGTGCGAATAATACCGATATCATCCCACATAACCTGTCGCAGTTTCTGCTTGTATTCTTTGTCGTTTGCTTTGTGTAGAATGTTACCGTAATCTTTATCAAAGTCCGGTGTTTTGTCGCCTGGCTGTACCTTGCCCAGGAGATGTTCCACGGCTCTGGTAGCGAAGACCACACCCTCCAAAAGTGAGTTGGATGCCAGACGATTGGCGCCATGTACTCCTGTCGATGCCGCTTCTCCGATCACATAGAGACCTTCTATGCCGTCGATCACTCCATGGGTATCACTCTTGATACCGCCCACGGCATAGTGAAATGCCGGTGAGATAGGTACTCTGTCTTGTGGAAACCGGTATCCAAGCGAGAAAAACTTCTTCGTAATATTGGGAAAACGATGATGAAAAAATGTCTCATCAAACATACTGAAGTCAAGATAAACTTCTTCTCCCGGATGCTCCCGCTTGTACGTAAAAATCGCCCTGGAGACAATATCTCTGCTTGCCAATTCACCTCGGGAATCATAATCAAGCAGAAAGCGTTCACCTGCTTCGTTAACGATATGTGCCCCCTCACCGCGCAGGGCTTCTGTCAGCAGCAACTTCCTTGCAAATGGTGTCTTGACAAAGACAGTAGGATGAAACTGCATCATCTCCATGTCTGCAAGCTCGATGCCCTTCTCGACACAAATCCCCTGAATATCGGCACTGACGGTACGTGAGTTTGTATTGTATTGGTAGAGGGATCCGACACCGCCGGAAGCAATGATAATGTCATCGGCATAGATGGTTGTCGGCTGATAGTTGACAGTCGCCTTGACACCGTAGCAGCGGCCATTTTCGATCAAAAGATCATATACCAGTGTATTTTTCTGCAACTCATGTTTGTTTTGTACCATCATAAAATAGTGCATATAGCGGCCGGTCGCATCCCCACCCGCATGAATGATACGCTCAGCAGAGTGGGCTGCCTCTCTGGTATAGAGGATATTTCCCGACGCATCCGTATCAAACACCATCCCTCTGGCGATGATATCTGCTGTCGTCTTCAGACTGGTACGGCTCAAGATCTCAACCGCCTCTTTGTCATTGTGAAACGCTCCCGCCTCGATCGTATCTTTGACATGGAGCGGTATATCCTCTTCATCGAGTGCCGTCACCATACCACCCTGGGCATAGAAGGTGTTGCATTCCCATGGAACATCTTTGCATATGACCAGAACACGCTTACTCTGCGGGAGCTTCATCGCAGCATAGAGACCGGCGATACCGGCACCAATGATGAGAACGTCATATTTTTTCAATACTGTCCTTTCTTTTCATTTGATATCTGGCTATCAAGCATCAACTCTCTCTTGGCATCCTATTTTGTTTTTGCGGCTTTTTGGCTATCGGGCACATAGACCAAAGGGGTTTTATATCCACATCCGGCCAACACAATACAGCAAAGTGATGTTATAATAACCAGATGGAAAATGTTCATTCTATTTTGTCTCATCTCTCTTTTCAACCTCAGTTTAGATCCCTCCGTCAACATCACTGTTATCGGAAGTTTATCCAGCTTCTTCCCCCAAAGTTTCAGCAGGCGATTGCATTTATGTACAGTCAAAATGCGACACTCTTTCTCGCGCTTTCGCATCCGGGATACAAGATGGAGCTCAATTATAATAGAGATTTATTAAAAAGCGTATTAACGATGCTGAAAGAACACGACGAGACATGCAAAGAGATACACGCAGACAAGATCGTCATCTTCAACTCCAAGTACGCAGTCCCGGCACCGGACGCACAGCTGCCAACTGCCCCAAAGTACCACGAGCTAGCCAAAGCTGACTTCACTATCCACAGTGACGACAAGGCAATCAAAGAGAAGTTTGAAGCGATCAAAAAGTCTATCCTGAGCAACCGGGGAATTAGATAATGCCTCAGGCAACCGAGACGGACCCGCTCGCCCGGACACTCTCTATGCTTCCCGATTCACCGGGCGTTTATCACTATTACGATACAAAAGAGAGATTGCTCTATATCGGCAAAGCTAAAAATCTCAAAAACCGTGTCAGAAGCTATTTTCGTTTCACACCGGAGCTCAAACCAAACCCCAGCCTCTCGCCCCGTATCTTGAAGATGCTTCACGAAGCACATCGGTTGGACTATATCATCGTAGAGAGCGAAGAAGATGCATTGATCCTGGAAAACGCTCTGATCAAACAGCTCAAACCCAAATACAACATTCTTTTGCGTGACGACAAAACCTACCCCTATATCTCCATTGATGAGCGTGACCCCTTCCCAAGGTTTGAGTTGACACGCAAAATTCAAAAAGGCAGGAACCTCACCTACTACGGCCCTTTTCCCAGCGGCGGGAAAGCACTGCTCGATGCTCTCTATGACTGCTTTCCCCTGGTGCAGAGAAAAAAGTGTCTCAAGGAGGGGAAAGCGTGTCTTTTTTATCAGATCAAACGCTGTCTCGCCCCCTGTGAAGGCAAGATAAGCACCCAACGCTATGCGCAGATCATCACAGAAGCGAAAGAGGCGATCATCAAACGCAGAAAACTGACATCGATGCTGGAGCAGAAGATGTATCAGCTTGCCGAACAGGAGCGATTTGAAGAGGCTGCCGAGCTCCGGGACAGGACAGAGGCCATCAAAGCACTGGCACTTGCCTCACCTATCGACCTGGCCCATGATACGGATCTGGATATCTTTGCAATTCTCAACGGTGACGAACGCGGCGTAGTGGTCAAACTCTTTTTGCGGCATGGCAGGATCATCTCCAGCACGTTCAACTATTTTCGGCATACCCACATCTTTGATGAGAACGAAGCCTACAAGCAGGCACTTCTGGAGTATTACCATATCGACCTGCCACAACTCTGCAGTACGGTTCTGGTCGCCCATGACTTCACTGAACGCCGGGAGATTGCCGCGACACTCAGCAAACGTTTCGGGAAAAAGATCGATCTTGTCACACCTCTCAAAGGCCCCAAAGCGAGATTGACATCCCTCGCACTCCAGAATGCACGGGAACTTCTCAAAAAACAGAACAGCCACAACTACATCGAGCAGCAGATCGCCGAACTCTTCTCGCTCTCTGCGATTCCTTATCGGGTCGAAACCTTCGACAACTCCCATATGATGGGTGCTGCAACAGTCGGAGCGATGATCGTATGGGATGAGGAAAAATGGAACAAGGCAAGTTACCGCCGCTATAAACTGCACGAACGCGATGAGTATGGACAGATGCGGGAGATGCTCACGCGCAGGATCAAGGATTTCCAGGCACACCCGGCCCCCGACTTGTGGATCCTCGATGGCGGCCAAGCCAATCTCTCGCTGGCACAAAAACTCCTTCGCGAGTCCCATACCTATCTCGATGTGATCGCCATCGCCAAAGAAAAACTCGACGCCAAAGCCCATCGTGCCAAAGGTGCCGCCAG